>JALOKS010000010.1 GCA_025456385.1 Thermoanaerobaculales bacterium
GGCACGGGCTCGCCGCCTGCGCCCGCCGGCGCCCGCCGAGGCCCTGGCGGCGGCCGAGCTCGCGGCCGCCACCGGCGACGCCAACGGGGCGATCTCCTGGCTGCGCGCCGGCTTCCCCGAGCTCGGGACCGTCGAGGCGACGGCTGCGCCCGCCAACGCGGCCCTCGCCTACCTCCCCCTGCGCTGGCGCGAGGCGCTGGCCGCAGCCGCGGCCGAGAGCGGCGTCGAGCCCTGGGTCCTCGCGGCCCTCGCCCGGCAGGAGAGCGTCTTCACCGCGGGCGCGCGCTCGCCGCGCGGCGCGCTCGGCGTCCTCCAGCTGCTGCCCTCGACCGCCCGCGGGCACGCGCGCGCGCTCGGGCTCGGCGAGCGGCCCGAGCTCCGCGACCCGGAGCTCAACCTCCGCCTCGGCGCCCGGGAGCTCGCCCGCCTCCACAGGCGCTTCGGCGAGCTCGAGCCGGCCCTCGCCGCCTACAACGCCGGCGAGACGCGGGTTCGGGGCTGGCGGCGGCGGCAGCCGGACCACCGCCGCTTCACCGAGGCGATCCCGATCCCCGAGACCTACACCTACGTCCGCCGGGTCAGCTACCTGGCCGAGGCCTACCGGCTGCTCTACGCCGAAGCCTGGAGGACGCCGTCATGATTCTCGAGCTCGACGGGCCGCGCTCACGGCGGGTCGAGATCAGCTGCCGCTGACCACCGGGACCGCAGTCCGCGGCTCCGGGCGGGCGCTGCGCCGCTCTCGTTGAGACTGTGACCATATCTAGAAGTCTCTGAAAATAAAAGAGTTCACTCTTGACAATTTGCTCACACGACCCACAATGGGCCGAGGGAGAGTGTCATGGGGTCGTCACCGCGCCGCGTCATCGCCCGGCAACCGCACCCGCTGATCCCACGCCTGCTGCTCGCCGGCCTCCTCGCCCTGCTCGGCGTCGCGGCGGCCGCGGCCCAGGACGAGTACGAGCCGATCGACAGCTCGGCCTGCGCGGGCTGCCACGAGGCGAGCCCGCACGGCTCCGCCTTCGCCGAGGAGGTCTCGCACTCGGCGCACGAGGGTCTCGACTGCCTCGACTGCCACGTCGACCGCGGCTCGGTCCCGCACACGCCGCCCGACCCGGACTTCTTCGTCGGCGGCGACGGCTGCCGCAGCTGTCACGACGACGCCGACGCGGAGTACCAGGCCCACGGCCGCTCGTTGGTCGGCGACGTCGAGGACATGCCCAGGTGCTCGGACTGCCACGGCTCGCACGACATCCTCCCGTCGTCGGTGACCCGCTCGGCCACCCACCCGACGAACCTCCCCGCGACCTGCGGCCGCTGCCACGAGGACCTCGATCTCACCGCCAAGCACGACATCCTCATCGACCACCCGATCCAGATCTACGCCCGCTCGGTCCACGGCCGGGCCTCCCGCGGCGGCGTCTACGTCGCCGCCACCTGCAACGACTGCCATTCGACGGGCGGCACGGCGCACAAGATCCTGTCCCCCGGCTCGCCGCAGTCGAGCATCAACCACTTCAACATTCCCACGACCTGCGGCAGGTGCCACCGCGGCGTCGAGAGCGACTACCGGGACGGCATCCACGGCCAGCTCGCGGCGCGCGGCGAGACCGACGCTCCGGTGTGCACCGACTGCCACGGCGAGCACGGCATCCTGTCGCCGGACGACCCGCTGTCGCCGGTGTCGGGCTCGAAGGTCGCCGAGATGACCTGCTCGCCCTGCCACGAGTCGGCGGTGCTCAACGAGAAGTACGGCATCCAGACCGGGCGCCTGACCACCTTCATCGACTCCTACCACGGGCTCAAGTCGAAGGCCGGCGACACCCACGTCGCCAACTGCGCCTCCTGCCACGGCGTCCACCGCATCCTGCCGTCCTCGGACCCGACCTCGTCCGTCAACCCGGCGAACCTGCGCGCGACCTGCGGCGAGTGCCACCCCAACATCTCCGAGGCGATGGCCTCGAATCCGATCCACGGCGTCGGCGGTCAGGGGCTGCGGACCCCGGTCGCCGACGTGGTGGAGAAGATCTACATCATCGCCATCACCGTCATCATCGGTCTGATGATCCTGCACTGGGTCATCGACCTCATCCGCCACCTCGTCAACATCACGAAGAAGCGGCCGCAGCTGCTGCGCATGCACATCGACGAGGTCGTGCAGCACGCCCTGCTCGCGATCTCCTTCATCGCCCTCGTCATCTCCGGCTTCGCGCTGCGCTATGACGAGAGCTGGGTCGCGACCTTCTTCTTCGGCTGGGAGGGCGGCTTCGCGGTCCGCGGCACGCTCCACCGGGCGGCGGCCGTCCTCTTCATGGCGACCGTCCTCTGGCACGCCCTCTTCCTGCTGGCGCCGCGCGGCCGCCGCTTCGTCAGGGACATGATGCCGGTCCGGCACGACTTCCAGTACTTCCTCAACCGCATCCTCTACAACCTCGGCCTGCGGCCCAAGGTGGAGTGCATCCAGCGCTTCAGCTACGTCGAGAAGGCGGAGTACTGGGCGCTGGTCTGGGGCACGGTGGTGATGGTCGTCACCGGGCTCATGCTGTGGTTCGACAACTGGTTCATCCAGCTTCTCCCCAAGGGCGTGCTCGACGTCGCGCTCGTCGTCCACTTCTGGGAGGCCTGGCTGGCCTCGCTCGCGATCCTCGTCTGGCACCTGTACTCGGTGGTCTTCCACCCCCACGTCTACCCGATGAACCCGAGCTGGATCACCGGCCACATGCCCGAGGACATGTACGCGCACGAGCACCCCGGCTACGTCGAGGAGGCGCGCCGGGAGACGGAGCGAGTGATCCAGCACCGCATCGAGCGCACTCGCCGTCGCCACGAGGGTCTCGCCGACGGCGAGCCGCCCGTCCACCCGCCGCAGGATCCGCCCGGCCAGCCGTGATGGCGGGCCCCGCGGGAGGCGCGCGGCCGGCGCGGCCGGACGGCGACCTCGTGTAGACTGGCCGCCGGAGGACTGAGCGATGGCGGTCGACCCGAAGCTGCTGGAGATCCTGGTCTGCCCGGTGGACAAGACCCCCCTCGAGGTGGTCGAGCTGCCGGAGGCGGTGCGCCGGCGCCTGGTCGAGCGCTACCGCGAGCAGTTCAAGGGCGAGGAGCCGGTGGTGGAGATCGGGCTGGCGTCGCCCGCAGGGCGGATCTACCCGGTGGTCTCCGGCATCCCGGTCATGTTGGTGGACGAGGCCTTGTCGCGCGCGGAGATCGAGGGCTGAGTCGGCGCGGGGACGCGCCGGCGGGGGGCCCCGCGCGCGGGTCCGCGGCGGAGGCTGCGTGAGCGAGCGCATCTACTCGGTGACGGCGCTGATCGGCGAGGTCAACGCCCTCCTCGAGCAGGGCTTCGCGGGCGTGGCCGTCGAGGGCGAGGTCACCAACGCCAGCTACTCGGCGCGCGGCCACGTCTACTTCACCCTCAAGGACGAGGGCGCCGCGATGGACTGCGTGCTGTGGGCGACGCGGGCGCAGCGCCTGAAGTTCCGTCTCGAGGACGGCCTCGCGGTCCTGGTGCGGGGCTCGCTCACGATCTACGCGCAGCGCGGCCGCTTCCAGATGGTCGCCGAGGACGTGCAGCCGCAGGGCGTCGGCGCCCTGCAGCTGGCCTTCGAGCAGCTCAAGGCGCGGCTCGAGCGCGAGGGCCTCTTCGACCCCGCGCGCAAGCGGCCGCTGCCGGCGCTGCCGAACCGGGTCGGCATCGTGACCTCGCCCACCGGCGCCGCCCTCCAGGACATGCTCAAGGTGCTGCGCCGCCACCCCCGGCTCGAGGTCGTTGTGGCGCCGGCCGCGGTCCAGGGCGAGGGCGCCGCCGCCGCGATCGCCGCCGCGATCGACCGCCTCTCCCGTTCGGGGCGGGTCGAGGTCGTCATCGTCGGCCGCGGCGGCGGCAGCCTCGAGGACCTCTGGGCCTTCAACGAGGAGCCGGTCGCGCGGGCGATCGCGGCCTGCACGGTGCCGGTGATCTCGGGCGTCGGGCACGAGGTCGACTTCACCATCGCCGACTTCGTCGCCGACGTCCGCGCCGCGACGCCGACCCAGGCCGCCGAGATGGTGGTCGGCCGGCTCGAGGAGCAGGAGCGGCGGCTGCAGGAGGCCCGGCAGCGGCTGGCGCGCGACCTCCGGCGCCAGCTGCAGCTCGCGCGCGCCCACCTCGCCGGCCTCGAGGGCTCCTCCGGTCTCGCGCGCCTGCCGCAGCGCGTCCGCCTCGCCCGCGAGCGCCTCGAGCGCGCCGCGCGCCTCGCGCCCGCCCTGCGGCGGGTCTTCGAAGCGGGCCGGGCGGGCCTCGAGCGCGCCGCCCGCAGCCTGCAGCGACTGCCGGCGCGGGTCGCCGCCGGCGGCCACCGCCGTCTCCTCGCCAGCCGCCGCCAGCAGCTCGTGCAGCTGGTGGGCGCGCAGACGCGCCGCCTGCGCTCCCGGGTCGAGGGCGGCGCGCGCGCCCTCGACCACCTCGGGCCGCAGCGGGTGCTGGCGCGCGGCTACTCGATCACCACCCTCGAGGGCTCGAGCGCGCCGCTCAAGGACGCCTCGCGGGTCCACGGCGGCCAGGTCCTGCTCACCCGTCTCGCCCGCGGCCGGGTGCGCTCGCTGGTCAGCAGCGCCGGCCTCGACGAGCCCGGCGGGCGCAGCCGGCCGGCGCCGCAGCCCTCCCTGTTCGACGACCCGCCGGCGCCCGACCCGAGCCGCGATGAACGGAGCGAAGGATGAGCAAGAAGACCCAGGAAACGGAACGTTTCGAGGACCAGCTGGCGCGCCTCGAGGAGATCGTCGCCCGCCTCGAGGACGAGTCGGTCGGCCTCGAGGAGGCCCTCGGCCTGTTCGAGAACGGCATGGCCCTCGCGCGCCGCTGCCGCGAGCGCCTGGAGGCGGTCGAGCAGCGCGTGAGCCAGCTGCTCGAGGCCGAGGAGGCGCGCAGCACAGCGCAGGCCGAGGAGGAGGGCGGGTGAGCTTCGAGCGCCTGCTGGCGTCCGAGCGGGCGCTGGTCGAGGCCGCCCTCGCGCGCCTGCTGCCGGACGAGGCGACGTGGCCGCAGCGCCTGCACCGCGCCATGCGCCACGCGGTGCTCGGAGGCGGCAAGCGGGTCCGCCCGATCCTCGTCCGCCTCGCGCACCGCGCCGCCGGCGGCGACCCCGACCTGGTCACGGACGCCGCCTGCGGCCTCGAGCTCATCCACACCTACTCCTTGGTCCACGACGACCTGCCGGCGATGGACGACGACGTGCTGCGGCGGGGGCGGCCGACCGTGCACGTCGCCTTCGACGAGGCGACCGCGATCCTCGTCGGCGACGCGCTCCTCGCCGAGGGCCTGCTGCTGCTCGCGAGCCGCCCGCCGGGGGAGCAGCTGGCGGTGCGGCGGGCGCGCGCCGCGGCTCTCGTCGCGGCCGCGGTCTCCTCGCGCGGCATGGTCGGCGGCCAGGCCGAGGACATCGACTCCGCCGTTGACGACGAGAGCGCGGAGGACGGCGCGCGGCGGCTCGAGCGCATCCACCGCCACAAGACCGGCTGCCTGCTGCAGGCCGCGGTCGAGGTCGGCGCCGTGCTCGCGGGCGCCGGGCCCGAGCTCGAGGCGCGCTTCACCGCCTTCGGAAGCGAGCTCGGGCTGGCCTTCCAGATCGCCGATGACATCCTCGACGCCACCGCCTCGGCCGGCGAGCTCGGCAAGTCGCCCGGCAAGGACCACGCCGCGGGAAAGCTCACCTACGTCACCCTCTACGGCCTCGAGGGGGCGCGGCGGCGCCTCGCCGAGCTCGAGGCGCGGCTCGCGGCCGCGGCGCAGGCGATCGAAGGCGAGGGCGGCGAGCTCGCGGCGCTCGCGGCCTTCGTCTGCCGCCGCCGCTCCTGAGCCCCGGCCGGTGGACGATTCGCTCGCACTTCCGCTACCGTAGAGATCGATGCTGCGCACGCAACCCTGGCGCCTCCTCCTGCTCGCGCTCGCCCTCAGGCTGCTCGCGCAGGGCTGGGACGCCGGCTCGTCGTCCTCGACCCTGCACCCCGACGAGCGGCAGATCGCCTTCGTCACCGAGAAGCTCAGCGCGTGGCTCGACGACCCCGGCTTCTACGCCTACGGATCGCTCCACTTCCAGGCCGGGCGCGCGACCGCCGCGGTCACCGGCCTCGACGACGGGCTGCGCGAGCTGACTCTCGCCGCCCGCATGGTGTCCCTGCTCGCGTCGATGCTCGCCCTCTTCCTCGGCTGGCTCCTCGCCCGCCACGCCTGGGGCCGGCGCACGGCAGACCTGGTCCTGCTGCTCGGCGCTCTGGTCCCACTCGGCCTCCAGCAGGCCCACTTCGCGACCGTCGAGGCCCACCACGCGGCGTGGGTGATGGCGGCGCTCGCCGCCTGCTACTGGCTCGCCACCGGCAGCCGGCGCGGCGCCGCGGCCGCGCTCGCAGGCGCCGCGGTCGGCGCCTCGCTCGCGGTCAAGGTCGCGTCGCTGCCGCTCGTCCTGCCGCTGGCTCTCGCGCTCGCCCTGGCGGCGCGGGGCGGCCGGCGCGAGCTCGCCGGCCTTGCGGCGACCGCCGCGACGGCGGTCGCCGCCGCCTTCTGGCTCGGCCAGCCCTGGGCCTTCACCGACGCGCGGCCACCGCTGCTCCTTCTCGGCGGCCTCCTCGCCGCCGCGCTCGCGCTGCGGCTCGCGCCGGCCGCGGGCGGAGCGAGAGCCCACGCGGCGCCGGCCGTGGCCATCGCCGGCGCCCTGGCCGCGATCGTCGGCGCCGCGGCACTCGCCGGCCTCGCGCCCGGCCCGGGCCTCAACCCGGCCTACCTGCGCGGTGTCGCCGAGCAGGTGGCGATGGTGGTCGGTGAAGCCGACCTGCCCTACGTGCGGGTCTACGCCCCCACCATCCCCATCCTCTACCCCCTGCGCGAGCTCGCGCTCTGGGGCTGGGGCGCGGCACTGGTGCTGGCCGCCGGCGCCGGCGGCGCGGTCGGGCTCCGGCACCTCGCCAGGCGCTGGCGGCGCTGGCTGACGGGCCGCTGGGACCGCTCCTCGATCCTGCTCCTGCTCCTCCTCGCCTGGGCGCTGCCGATGGCTCTCCGCCTCGCCACTCTCGAGGTCAAGTACCTGCGCTACTGGGAGCCGCTCACGGTGCCGGCGGTGCTGCTCGGCGGCTGGTGGCTCACCCGCCTGCGCGGCCGCCTGCGGCGGCCGGCGGTTGCCCTCGCCGTCGCCGGAACCGCGCTCTGGGGCCTCGCCTACCTGTGGGCCTTCGCCGAGCCGCACCCCCACCGCACCGCCGCCCGCTGGCTCGCGCCGCTGCTCGCCGAGGGCCAGGGGGTCGCCTTCGAGAGCTGGGACGAAACCTTGCCGCTCGAGGCCGCAGGCGGCCGTATCGAGCACCTGACCCTGCCCTCCTACGACCTCCCCGACGACGAGGCCAAGGCCGCGCGCTGGGTCGCCGAGCTGGCGCGGGCCGACTGGGTGGTGCTGACCTCCAACCGGGTCCTCAGGACCGTGCTCGCCAACCCCGAGCGCTTCCCCCTCACCGGCCGCCTGTACCGGCTGCTGCTCGCCGGCGAGGCCGGCTTCGAGCCGCTGGCCCGGGTCAGCCGCGGACCTCGGGTCCTCGGCCTCCACTGGCCGGTGCAGCGGGCGGACGAGAGCTTCGTGAACTACGACTTCCCGCAGGTCCTCATCCTGCGTCGGGTGGCGCCGACCGAGGTCGACGAGCTGCTCGCGCGCGTCCGGCGGCCGCTGCCCTTCCTCGAGGCCCTCGACCTCCGCGGCCTCGAGCGGCACTCCATCGCGCCGCTGCCCAGGGTGCCGCCGCTGCCGAGCGCGACCCGCCAGCTCTTCGACCTCGCCCTCTGGCTCGCGGTGTTCGCGGGGGTGACGGCCGCGGCCTGGGTGCTGCTGCTGCCGCTCCTCGAGCGCCTGCCCGACGCCGGGCTCGGGCTCGCGGCGGCGAGCGGCTGGCTGCTCCTGGCCTGGCTGATGTGGCTCGGCAGCGAGCTCGCGCTGTGGCCGACCGGCGCCGCCACCGCGAGCTGGCTCCTTCTCGCCCTGCTCGCCGGCGCGGCCGCCGTCGCCCGGCGCCGGCGGCGGGCCCTCGCCGAGCTGGTCGCCGCCCGCGGCGGCGCGATGCTCAAGGTCCTCGCCCTCGCCCTCGGGGTCGGAGCCCTGTTCCTCGCCGCGCGCGCCGGCAACCCCGCCATCTACTGGGGCGAGAAGCCGATGGACTTCGCCTTCCTCAACGCCTTCCTCGACGCCCAGGTCTGGCCGCCGGGCGAGCCGTGGATGGCGGGCATGCCCCTGCACTACTACTACTTCGGCGAGGTCCTGGCGGCGGTGCCGATCCTGATCGCGGGCTGCAGCGCCGGCGTCGGCTACAACCTCATCGCGGCCACCATCCCCGCTCTCGGTGCCGCGGTGCTGGCGGGTTTCGGGCTCGCCCTGGCGCGGCGCCGGAGCTGGTTCGCCGCGCTGGTGCTGCCGCTCCTGGTGCTCCTGAGCGGCAACCTCGCCTGGCCGTGGCTGCTCGAGCATGTGCGCGGCGGCAGCTGGTTCGACCTCTGGTGGGCCACGTCGCGGGTGATCCCGGGCTTCGCCATCGACGAGTACCCGCTGTGGACGGCGCTCTTCGCCGACCTGCACGGCCACTTCATCGCCCTGCCGGTCCTGCTCACCGCCCTGGGATGGGGCTGGCTGGCCCTGCGCAGCGGCCGCGGGCGCTGGCCGCTGGCGGCGATCCTGTGCGGCATCAGCGCCGCGGTCGTGGCGGCCACCAACCCGTGGGACCTGTTCCTGCTCACCGGCGCGCTGGGCCTGGGCTGTCTCGCCGCCGCCCGGCGACCGCTCGCGGGCCTCGGACGCCTCGCCCTGGCGGCCGCCGTGAGCCTGGTCGCGGCGGCGCCCTTCGTGGTCGAGCTCCTTGCCGGCATCGGCGCCGGCGCCGGCGGCCGCGGGCTGTTCCTGACCGACGCCGACTTCGCGCCGGCGTGGGCGGTGCTCCGCCACTTCGGCCTGTTCCTGGTGCCGCTCGCCGTCCTCGCGCTCGTCACCCTCGGCCGGCGCTGGTGGCTGGTGCTCCCGACCGGAGGCCTCGGCGCGATCGCCGGTCTCGCCTTCTCGTCGACCGCCGCCGCCCTCGCCCTCGCCGTGGCGGCCGCCTTCGCCTGCGCTCTGCTCCTCGGCCGCCACCGGCTCGACCGCCTCGGCTGGGCGATGGCGCTGCTCGGCGCGCTCGCGGTCGCGGCCTGCGAGCGCTTCACCCTCGTCGACCGCATGAACACCCTCTTCAAGCTCTACAACGGGGTGTGGTTGGTGCTCGCCTTCGCCCTCGCCGCCGCCCTGCTGCGCAGCCGCGGCCGGCGCCGCACGCTGCTCCTCGCGTGCTGGCTGCCGCTGCAGGCCGCGGCCGTGCTCAACCTTCCGCTCGGCATCGCCCAGGGCTGGCTGCAGCCGCGCATCGCCTCGCCGCGGCCGAGCCTCGACGGTCAGGCCTTTCTCGCCGCCGCCGACCCGCAGACCGCCTACCTGGTGCGCGCCCTGCAGGGCGCGGCCCGCCCCGGCGAGGTGGTGGCCGAGGCGGCCGGCCCCTACTACAGCCAGCACACCCGGATCGTCATGCACACCGGACAGCCGACGGTGGTCGGCTGGGAGTGGCACCTGAGCCAGCGCGGCCAGCCGGTCCAGGAGATCGGCGAGCGCATGGCCGACCTCGAGACCCTCTACGCCGGCGCCGAGCCCGCTCCCCGGCGCGCGGTCCTCGACCGCTTCCGCGTCCGTTGGGTCGTGCTCGCCGACCTCGAGCGCGAGCGCTACGAGCTCAGCGGCCCCGACCCACTGCGCGGTGTGCCCGGCCTGACGCGGGTGGCCGGGGACGGCGCCGCCGCGCTCTACCTCGTGCGGAGGCAGGCGGCGACGGCGCCGGCCGTGACGCCGGTCCTCAAGCTGCCGGCCGGCACGTCCTTCGTCGCCGTGCTGCCCGACCTGCGCGCGGAGGTGGTGCGCGCCATCGACCTCGACGATGCGGGTGCCCTCGTGCTGCTGCGCGACCGCCGCCTCGCCGAGCTCGACCTCGCGGGTCGCACGACCGGCTACCTCGCCGAGCTTCCCTGCGAAGCGGTGTCGGCGGCGCGCTTCCGCGGCGAGCCGTGGGCGGTGTGCGGCGACGGCCGGCTGCTGCGGCTCGTCGGGCGGAGCTGGGCCGCCGCCGGCCGCGTGGCGCCCGGCAGCCGCCTCACCGCCGCCGACGCACTCTGGGCCTGGGGACCGGGCGGCCTCTTCCGGCGCGACGGCGAAGCCTGGCGCGAGATGCACGCGGGGCCGGTCACGGCGGCGGCAGCTGCCGGCGCGCGGATCGCCTTCAGCGAGGGCGAGGTGGTCCGCCTCGGTGGCCCGGGCGCCGCGCCGCGGACCGTTGCCGGGCGCCTCGAGAGCGTGCGCGCGCTCGCCTGGCAGGGCGGGGACCTGGTGGCGGTCGCCGCCGACGGGCTCCACCGCAGCGGCGGCGCGCTGCTGCCGTGGCGCGCGACCCTGCCCGAGATCGGCCAGGTCGCCGCCGGCGGCGGTCACGGCTCCCGGCTGTGGCTGGTGCGCGGCGACGGCCTCATCGTCGCCGCCGAGGGGACGGCCTGCCCCTCGCCCTGGGAGACCTTTCCTGGCCGCCCGGAGGACCGGCTGCGCGAGCCGCGCGACCTCGCCGTCGCGGGCGGGGGCTGGTTCGCGGTCGCCGACTCACTCAACCACCGCGTGCTCTGGTACGGGCTCGACGGCGCCTGCCTCGACCGCCTCGGAGGCGAGGGCACCGCACCGGGCCGCTTCCGCGAGCCCTCGGGGCTCGCCGCCGCCGGCGACGGCAGGCTCGCGATCTGCGACACCTGGAACGGCCGCCTGCAGGTGCTCCACCCCGACGGCAGGATCGAGCTCCTCGGCGCCGAGCTCTTCGGGCCCCGCGACGCGCTATGGCGAGGGGATGCGCTGCTCGTCGCCGACACCGGCAACCGTCGCGTGCTGCGCTTCGAGCCGCCCGAGTGGCGGCAGGCCGTGCTGGCCGAGCTCGCCGCGCCGGTCGTCGGCCTCGCCGAGCTCGGCGAGCTGCTCGCGGCTGCGGTGCCCGCCGACGGCGCCGTGGTGATCCTCGACCCGGGTTCCGGCGCCCTCCTGCGCCGCCTCGAGGTGCCGGGCTGGCAGAGCCGCGAGCAGCAGGAGGGCTACCTCGCGGCGCTGCCCGGCGGCGCGCTCGTCGCGTCCGCGCCGGCCACCGGCGAGCTGTGGCTGCTCGACGGCACGGGCGCCGCGCCGCCGCGCCTCCTGCGCAACGACCTGCCGGGGGTCACCGGCCTCGCCCTGCTGCCCGACGGCGAGCTCCTCGTCGCGCTCACCTGGGAGCACCGGCTGCTGAAGGTCGCCGTCGAGCCCTGACGCCGCCAGGGACCTGCGCGCCGCGCGCTCTCAGTCGGGATCTCCCGGGTGCGGATCACGACGGGCGACCGCGGTCCGCGAAGCGGAGCTCGAGCGCGGCGCAGTGGACCGCACCCCCGAGCTCGATGACGCGCGACGCGTCGACCGTGACCACCCGCCAACCCGGGGGCAGCGCGCGCCGGTAGGCCTCGATCACTTCCGCCTCTTCGGTGGCGCCCCTGCCGTAGGTGGGGACCACCGCCGTGCCGTTCACGAGCAGCGAGTTGGTGTAGGACCGGTGGACGATCCCTTCCGGCGCCGGCATCGGCACGCGCACGACGCGGAGCCTGCGCCGGAAGCCGACCGGGATGTCCTCCAGCAGGCGCGCGTTCCGCTCCATGCGGGCCGCCTCCTCGGGGCTCAGCGTCGGATCGAAGGCGCCGACCAGCACCGTGTCCGGGCTCGTGAACTTGGCGAGCATGTCGACGTGCCCGGTGGCCTCGTCGCCGGGCGACTCCAGGAACACGAGCCGGCTGCAGCCGAGGGCGAGGCTCAGCTGTCGAACCAGGGCGTCGAGCGGGATCTCGGAGTTCTGGACCGCGAGCGTCGTCGTCGTGACGCAGAGGCCCTGGCCGTTGGTCATGACGACCCCGCCCTCGAGCCGCAGCGGCACCCGGTAGACCGGCGCCCCCAGGGCCTCCGCCAGCGCGCTCGGCATGCCGTCGTCGAGCACCCGCGTCTGCGGGTAGCGGAAGTCCAGGAAGGCGGGTCGGCCGTCGGGCAGCTCGACGCTCAGCGGGCCGAAGTCCCTCGTCCAGAGGTTGTCGTGCTGCAGCCCGAGGATGCGGACGTCGCGGCCGCCGAGGCCCGAGCTTCGCAGGAGCTCGTCGACGCGCCCGCGGCTCTGGTTCGCGGTGAGCGTCACGATGACCGGTGCGACCGGCACGATGGCCCGCAGCAGCTCGCCGACGAAGCCCTCCGTCGCGGCGTCGAAGGCGAGGTGCACCGCGTCCACCGGCTCGAACTCAGCCATCGCGCGGGTTCCCGCCGGCGGCGCCTCGGTGGGCGCGAAGAAGCGCGGGTTCTCGTCGCGGATGCCGGCATCCACGAGCTCCTGCTCGGCCCGTTCGGGAAGCATCAGCGGAGCGCGGCCGACGAACTGCTCGGGCGGCGTGAGCGCCACGACCTCGATGCCGCCGAAGAACTCGCGGTAGCCGAAGGGCGGCGCCTCCCCGCTCCCCCGGCCGCAGCCCGCGACCCCCAGGGCGAGGCCGAGCCGCAGCAGAGAGCTCGCGTTCAGGCGCACCGCACCACCAGGCTCGTGACGCCCCCGTCGGACCGGCCGGGCGGCCGACTCCGGTCGCGCGCCCGGGAGCCGGAAGCGGGATGCGGCTCTGCGGTTGCCCTCGTCATACCCCGCCGATCATACCTCGCGCCCGCACCCCGGCGGGCAGAACCACGAGGCCGGCGCGCCGAGGCGATCCCGCATCCCGCATCTCGCATCTCGCATCTCGTATCTCGTATCTTCAATTCCGGGCTAGCATCGGACCATGGCCACGGCCAGACGTCGACTCGACCTCGAGCTCACCGCCCGCGGCCTGGCGCCGTCGCGCGCCCGCGCGCAGGCGCTGATCCTCGCGGGCCGGGTGCGGGTCGACGGCCGCGTGGAGAGCAAGGCCGGCGCCGCGGTCGCGGCGGCGGCCGTGATCGAGGTTGCCGGGCCCGAGCACCCCTTCGTGTCGCGCGGCGCCCTCAAGCTCGCGGCGGCTCTCGACGCCTTCGCGATCGCAGTCGAGGGCCTCGACTGCCTCGACGTCGGCGCCTCCACCGGCGGCTTCACCGACCTCCTGCTCGCGCGCGGCGCGCGGCGCGTGATCGCGCTCGACGTCGGCCACAACCAGCTCGACTGGCGGCTGCGCTCCGACCCCCGGGTGGTGGTCATGGAGGGCGTCAACGCCCGCCACCTCGGCGCCGGGGACCTGCCCTTCCCGGTCGGCCTGGCGGTGGTGGACGTGAGCTTCATCTCGCTCCGCCTCGTGGTGCCGGCGCTGCTGCCGCACCTCGCGCCCGACGCCCGGCTCGTCTGCCTGGTCAAGCCCCAGTTCGAGGCCGGCCGCGGGCAGGTCGGCAAGGGCGGCATCGTCCGCGACGAGGCGGTGCGCCGCGCCGCCATCGACGGCACCCTGGCCGCACTCGCTGCCCTCGGGCTCGAGATGGTCGGCCTGGTGCCGTCGCCGATCCGCGGCCAGAAGGGCAACCTCGAGGAGCTGGCAGTTTTTCGTACAGTCGTTTAAACGTTTGAACGTTAGCACGTTACGGCAAACACGTGGTGCGCAGGAGAGGCTATGATGGCGGCTGTTCGGAGGATCCATGGGCTCTAACTCGATGACAGTCAGCTTTCCCGGCGGCAAGCGGGTGAACGCCGCCTGCAACGGCTTCGAGGTCGCCACCGACCAGTCGCGGGAGAACGGCGGCGAGGGTACGGCGCCGGAGCCCTTCGAGCTCTTCCTCGCGTCGCTCGCCACCTGCGCCGGCATCTATGTGCTCGGCTTCTGCCAGAAGCGGGAGATCCCGCACGACGGCATCCGCCTCGTCCAGAGCTGGCAGCGCGACGAGAAGACCCGGCGCCTGGTCTCGATCGCCATCACCATCGAGGTGCCGCCGACCTTCCCCGAGAAGTACCGCGACGCCCTGGTCCGCGCCGCCAACCAGTGCGCGGTCAAGAAGACCATCGAGAGCCCACCCGACTTCGTGGTGGAAACCATCGTCAATTCTTAATTTTCAATTCTCAATTCGCAATTACCATCCACCCCTCCCAGGATCAGGGGAGGGTGGTGGGGGAATTCAAAATTGAGAATTGAGACTTCAGCAGTCGGTGCCGTCAGAGCTCGTCGGCGCGGGTGGAGATCGGTCCGCGGTAGTTGTGCTCGAGCCGCACCTGGGCGACCTGCGGGCCGAAGCCCTTGTAGGCTTCCTTGATCCGGGTCAGCGCGTTCGAGCGCCAGTCGACGTAGGGGTTGTCGATCTGCATCGGGTCGAGGCACCCGGCGAGGGCCACCTTGGAGCTCGCGCAGAAGCGGCTCATCAGGGTCTTGGCGAGGTGGCGGTCGCCGTTCTGCAGCTCGTCGACGAGCACGATCGAGCGCTCGATGTCGAGCCCGCGCAGCATCGAGGTCGAGACCATGGTCAGGCGGTCGGCGGAGCGCAGCTCGTCCATGAAGTCGTGCTCGTTGGCGAGCGACAGCGAGCGCACCGCCTGGAAGAACGGCTCGAGCCAGGGCGAGAGCTTGCTCTCGAAGTCGCCCGGCAGGTAGCCGAGGTCGTACTGGCTGGAGGCGTGCTCCGGGCGGAGGAGCAGGAGGCCGTGGTCGTAGCCGTACTCAGGGCTCAGCGGCTGCGACTGCGGCGCCACCCGCCAGCTCGTCGGCTGGCCCACCAGCATGTAGAGGCCGGTCGCGACCATCATCCGGGTCTTGCCGGAGCCGGCCGGGCCGTCGAGCACCACGAGCTGGATCTCGGGGTCGAGCAGGTACTCCATCGCCAGCACCTGCTGCGGGTCGCGCGGGGTGAAGCCGAGGACCGGCCGCGGGCGGTAGCCGACGCGCTTGCGGTCCCAGTACTGGGCAAAGCGGAGGTCCTCGACCCGACCGGCCGCGGGGTTGACGCGGCCGATGATCACCTCGTCGCCGCAGCGCAGCACCACGCCGAGGTTCCACAGCGGCTCGACGCCGTCGAGTGCCGACAGCTCCTCCACCGCCAGCCAGCGCTCGCCGGGGGCGCCGCTGTCGAGAAAGGTCTGGTGCGTGCGCTCGTCGACCGTCCCCTCGACCACCCCGCGGTAGATCTCGTCGATGCTGTCGAGGCTGACCTTGCCGTAGCGCAGGTTCTCGGCGGCGATCGACAGGGCGTCGCACTTGAGCAGCAGGTTCGAGTCCTCGGAGATCACGACCACCTCGTAGCCCGGGTGGCCGTTCGAGCGCGCGGCCTCGGCGATGCGTCGGGCGCTCGCGAGGATGTGGTTGTCGCCGCTCTCGCGGGAGTAGGGCTCGGCGAGGACACCGTCGGGCTCCCAGGCGAGGATTCCGCCGGACTCGGTGCGCCGGAAGGAGTCGGGGCTGAGCTCGTGCAGGAACAGGCGCTCGACGCTGTGGTGGATGAGCTGCCGGTGCCGGTACTCGAGCATCTTGCGGGTCACCAGGCGCGCCGCGTGGCGCACGCCGTCCGACTTCGCCGGCGAGGCCTGCAGGCGGCCGAGCTCCTCGATCACCTGGTGCAGGAGGACGACGATGTTGCCGCCGGTCAGCAGGCGGTCCAACGCGTCCGGGTTCTCGATCAGGGCCGAGGTGTCTGGGATGTAGACGGTGCCGGAGAGACCGTTCTCTGAAGCTTGCATCGGGCCCGAGTTTAACATCGAAGCCCGGCCCGCGGCCGGCCGCTCGCCCCTCCTGTACCATGAGGCGGTGAGCGGGACCAACCCCGTCCTGGTCGCCGGCGCGCCCCTCGCCTGGACCGCCGAGCTCGCCGCCATCGCGGCGGCCGGCGCGCCAGTCCTCGCGGCCGACTCCGGCGCCGACAGCCTGGCGCGGCTCGGCCTGCGCGCCGAGCTCGTGATCGGCGACCTCGACTCGATCAGCCCTGCAACGCGCGCCTGGCTGGGCGAGCAGGCCCTCGTGCACCTGCCCGACCAGGACCGCACCGACCTCGACAAGGCGCTGGCGCACGCCTTCGGGCCGCTCGGCCTCGAGCGCCTCACCGTGCTCGCGGCGACCGGCGGCCGGCTCGACCACGACGCCGCGAACCTCGGCCTGCTCGCCCGCCTCGCCCTCGGCGAGCGCCTCCGCTTCGTGACCGCCGACGCGACCCTGATCGCGGTGTCGGGCGCCGTCGAGCTGGCGGCCGTCCCCGGCGAGACCTGGTCGTTCTGGACCTACGACCCGGCGGTCACGGTCCGGCTCGACGGGCTGCGGTGGCCGGTCGCGGGCGGCGCGCTCTGCCTCGTGGGGCGGCCCTCGGTCTCGAACCTCGCGCTCGCCGACCGCGTGCGCGTGCACGCCGACGGCGGGGCGGTGGTCGTGATGCGGCAGCACCGTTGTTCGAACGTTTGAACGTTCTAACGAAAAACCCGGCCAGTGGCCGGGCTTTCGAGATTGTTGGCTGGGGTGCAGGGACTCGAACCCCAATTCTACGGTCCAGAGCCGTATGTCCTACCATTGGACGACACCCCAGCAGTAGGAACGCGCATTATAGCAACCGATCGAAATCGGTCAACCACACACCCGTTGTCAATTCTCAGTTCTCAATTTTCAATTTTGAATTCCCCACCACCCTCCCATTTCGAGTGCGGGTGCGTGGGAATTGAGAACTGAGAATTTAACATTCGAACCTCGTGATCAGGCCCACCCGCGCAGGTGGCAGGCGGTCGCGACCCGCTGGATCGCGATCATGTAGGCCGCATCGCGCATGTACTCGCCGCCCGACTGGGCGAGGTCGGCAACCGCGTTGAAGGCGTTGGTCATCTTCTGGTCGAGGCGCTGCAGGACCTCGTCCTTGGGCCAGAAGAAATTGGTGTTGCACTGCACCTGCTCGAAGTAGGAGCAGGTGACCCCGCCGGCGTTGCACAGGAAGTCCGGAATCACGTAGACGCCGCGCTGCTTGAGCACCGCGTCGGCCTCCGGCGTGGTGGGACCGTTGGCGCCCTCGGCGACGATCTTGACCTGCTTGTGGATGCGCTGCACGTTGTCGCCGGTGACCTGGTTCTCGAGCGCGGCGGGGATCAGGATCGTGACCTCCTGCTCGAGCCAGGCGTCGGCCGCCAGCACCTCGTAGCCGGCCTTGCCGGCCTTCGCCTTGTCGATGGTGCCGAAGCGGTCGGTGATCGAGAGCAGGAAGTCGACGTCGATGCCGTCGGCCTTGCGGAAGGTGTAGGCGGCGTGGTCGTTGTTGTCCCAGCACGCCACCGCCACCACCAGGCCTCCGAGCTCGATGAGCTTCTTGGCCGCATACTGCGCGACGTTGCCGAAGCCCTGGATCGAGGCCTTGACGCCCTTGACCGGGATGCCGGCGCGCTTGAGGGCCTCGCGCACCGTGTAGATGACGCCGTAGCCGGTGGCCTCGGTGCGGCCGAGCGAGCCGCCGACCTCGACCGGCTTGCCGGTGATGAAGCCCGGGTAGTGGCCGCCGGCGAGCTTCTCGTACTCGTCCATGATCCACACCATGTGCTGCGGGTTGGTCATGACGTCGGGCGCCGGCACGTCCTGCACCGGGCCGACGTTGCGCGCCACCTGGCGCACCCAACCACGGCACAGCGCCTCCTGCTCGCGGGGCGAGAGGTCGTGGGGGTCGCAGATCACGCCGCCCTTGCCGCCGCCGAGCGGGATGTCGACAACCGCGCACTTCCAGGTCATCCAGGTGGCGAGCGCGCGCACCGTGTCGACGGTCTCCTGCGGGTGGAAGCGGATGCCGCCCTTGGCGGGCCCGCGGGCGTCGTTGTGCTGAACCCGGAAGCCCTTGAAGACCCTCACCTTGCCGTCGTCCATGCGGACCGGGATGGTGAAGTGGAACTCGCGCTGCGGCCAGCGCAAGAGCTCGCGGATGCCCTCGTCGAGCTGCAGCTTGTCGGCCACCGCGTCGAACTGACGCTGGGCCATCGCGAACGCATTGAACTCCTTGGACATGAGTGCCTCCTGTGAGGGCGCGCCCCGGGCGACAGCTCGCCCGGCGCACCCGCCGGTGGTTATACCCTGCCGCGGATCGCCCGTCAACGGTATTGCGAAATTTTTCACAATAGCCTGATGGGTGACCTTCGGCCGGCGCTGGCGCCGGTTCACGCCCCCTCAGCGCGGGCTGGTCCCGGGCGCGCCCGGAGACGCTGTCGCGGCGTGCTGGAAGGCCTGCCGCGCCTCGTCGGTGCCGATGATCGCGGCCAGGTCGCCGACCGCGAAGCGGAAGCCCGGATCCGGGTTGGTGGTGAGCGCGCCGTCGCGAATCACTCCGACCACCGAGGTTCCGGTCGCCTGGCGGACGGCCGCCTCGCCGATCGAGCGCCCCGCGAGCGGGCTGGCCGCCTCCAGCAGCACCCACTGCAGCTCGAAGTGCTGCTCGGCGGTGCGCAGCTGGGTGAGGGTGCGGTAGCCCCGGCGCACACCGAGGACAGGCGCGAGGAGCTCGTTTCGCAGGAGCTCGGTGTGGCGCTGGATCTCCGGCACCGGCACTCGGAGATGGAGCAGCGCCTCGCGCGTCATCTCCAGACCGGCCTCGAACTCGGGCAGCACGACCTCGGTCACCCCGAGCTCGCGGAACACGGGCAGGAAACCTGGGTCGGAGGCCCTCGCCACCACCGCGAGGGCGGGGTTGCGGCGGCGCGCGGCGACCACGGTGGCGCGCGCCGCGACCATGCCCGGCGTTGTAACCACCAGCAGCCGGGCGCGCTCGACCGCCGCCGCCTCGAGCACCAGCTCCTGGCTCGCATCGCCGTAGATGACCGGCAGACCGGCTCCCCGACACTCCTCGACGCGCCGGTGGTCGAGCTCGACGATCACCTGCGGCAGGCCGAGCCGGTGGAGGACGCGCGCGATCTGCGAGCCGACCCGGCCGCCGCCGACGATGACGACGTGGTTGCCGAGCCCCTCGTCGGGCAGGTTCAGCGTCTCCAGGGGCTCGTGGCGGAACCACCGCTTGCGGAGCGCGTAGAGGCGCGCGGTCTGGCCGGAGACGAGCGGGGTTGCCACCATGGTCAGGATGGCGACGCTGAGAACGACCGAGAACAGCTCGCCGCCGATCGAGCCGGTCTGCACCCCGACGCGCGCGAGCACGAAGGCGAACTCCCCGACCTGGAAGAGCCCGAGCGCGACCGCGAGCGGAATCACGTTGCCGTAGCGGAAGGCGCGCGCGAGGCCGGCGAAGATCAGGCCCTTGCCGATGCTGACGGCCACCACCAGCAACGCGACCTCCCGGAGGTGGGCAGCGAGAAAGGCCGGGTCGAGCAGCATGCCGACCGAGGCGAAGAAGAGCAGGCCGAAGAGGTCGCGCACCGGGATGATGTCGCTCAGCGCCTGGTGGCCGAAGTCCGACTCGCTGAGCACGATGCCGGCGACGAAGGCGCCGAAGGCGAAGCTCAGGCCGAGGGCGTGGGTGGCGTAGCCGATCCCGAGCCCGATGGCAGTGATCGCGAGCAGGAAGAGCTCGCGCGAGCCGAGCTTCGCGATGTGGGCGAGCAGCCGCGGCAGCAGCCTGGTGCCGAGGAGGACCATGGCGGCGAGGAAGGCGGCCGCCTTGACGGCTGCGAAGCCGAGGACCGGCAGGCCGAACGCGGGGTCGGCAAGCCGCGGCAGGATGATGAGCAGCGGCACCACCGCGAGGTCCTGCACGATGAGGATGCCGATCATCACCTTGCTCGAGAGGGTGCCGATCCAGCCCTGGCTCATCAGGGTCTTGAGCAGCACCATGGTGCTCGA
>JALOKS010000155.1 GCA_025456385.1 Thermoanaerobaculales bacterium
GTAGTTGAAGTCCTCGCCCATGGGATCCCCCGCGGGCGGATTCTGGTGGAGCATCTTGAGGTTCAGCTGCTCCGGCCACCAGTCGCGGTTGGTCATCGGTCTGCGGTTGCCGCCGCCCGTCACCGGGCACCTGCTGGATTCGTCTGCCATGTCGTTCCTCCCTGTGGTTAATGGTTCCTTCGGTTCCAAAGCTCACACGTGGTCGTTGCCGTCACTCGGGTGACGAGCGCGCGCATCAGGGATGCGTGCGGCGTCGGCTTGGGGCCGGGACGGGGCGCCGGCCAGACAGCCCGGACAGCGGCCCCAGTAGATCACCTCGGCCTCGTCGATCTCGTAGCCCGCGTCGGCAGCGGGGGTCAGGCAGGGCGCGGCGCCGACGGCGCAGTCGACATCGACCATCGCCCCGCAGCTCCGGCAGATCAGGTGGTGGTGGTTGTCGCCGGTCCGGCCTTCGAAGCGCGCAGGCGAGCCGGCGGGCTGGATACGGCGGACGAGGCCCTTGTCGGTCAGGAGACCCAGGGCGTCGTACACCGCCTGGCGCGAGATGACGCCGAGCTCGGCGCGCACGGCCGCGGCGATGTCGTCCGCCGTGCCATGCGGCTGGCCCGACACCGCCGCCAGCACCGCCAGACGCTGCGCCGTGACGTGCACTCCGTGGCGGCGGAGCAGCTCGGCCGTGTCGAGCATCATCCGAGGAGGATATGTCCAATACTGGATCTAGTCAAGAAATGGACTACTATCTGATATCTGGAGTGCTCAGCTGCGCGGGTGATCGCTCTGCAGCGAGGTCCGCCGACGCCGGATGCGGGAGCCGCCCTCCGCGAGGGCGGCGCGGTGATGGACGAACCACGTGCAGGATCCGCCGTACCCAACCTCCTGAAAGGCGGGATGGTCGGGCGAGAATGATCCACGGGTCCCTGCTGCGGCCCGGGAGACGCCGCGCGACCCGTCCGCCGCGATCCCTTTTCAGTCGCTGCGCTTCGAGGGAGCGCGCTCCCGCTCCCGCGCCTTCCCGAGCAGCGGCAGGATCTCGTCCAGCATGTCCTCGAGCCAGGCAAGGCGCTCGGCGGGCGACAGGCGGGCGCCGAACGCGATCTGGCGGCGCCGGGTCTCGGCATGACTCCAACCGAGACTGCTCGACGGTCGCGTTGTCTCAGACATCGACGTCTCCGCCCGGCAAGCTCTCGAGGGCTGCGACGTCCTCGAGGTCCTGTGCCCGCCCTGCAGCACGTTTGAGATCGAGAAGATCCTCGAGGCAGAGCGTCGGGGCGTACGTACTTTTCAGCGCCACGTCGACTCGTCTCTCCCAGGCGAGATCGAAGTCGAAGGGCTCCTCGACGAAGAGGTCGACCTCGAAGCCCGGGAGATCGGCATGCCACAGCGAAAAGACCTGCAGGTTCTTGGTTGCGATCCACGCTGGGTGCTCGACCCCGTCGGCGGCTGCGCACCTCACCTGCCCCTCACAGCCGCGCCGCGAAGAGGCGCACGTTGCGGCGCGCGCGGTAGCCCGCGGTCTCGATCGTGAAGCCCGCCTCGCGCACCGCGCGCTCGGTGTCGCGGTTGGGGTGGCATCCTCCGGAGACCAGCGTCCAGGCCGGCTGGATGAGGTCCTGCCAGCGTGCGAAGCACGGCCTGCGGCTGCGCACGTGCTCGAGCATGCGCAGCCGGCCGCCGGAGGCGAGCACGCGGCGCAGCTCCGCCAGCCCACGCCGCGGCTCGCCGACCGAGCAGAAGACGAGCCCGCTGACCGCGGTGTCGAAGCAGCCGTCGGCGAAGGGCAGCGCCTCGGCCGAGGCCAGCACCAGCGGCCGCCCGGGAGCGCGGCGGCGCGCTGCGAGCAGGAGCTCGACGCGGAGGTCGCAGCCGACGACCTCGAGGTCGACGGGGTACAGCGGCAGGTTGCGCCCGGTCCCGCAGCCGACGTCGAGCACCCGCCCGCGCGCGCCGGCGACGAGCTGCCGTCGCCAGGAGCGGAAGCCGGTCGCCTCGGCGACCGCCATCATCGCGTCGTAGAGAACGGGGACCTGCTCGATGCCGCGCATCGCGCACAGTAGAGCACGCCCCTTCGAGCCGTGCGCCGGTGGCAGGCTCCGCGCACTCGTGCTAAGGTCGCATCAGGCGATGATGGTGAGGGATACCGTCGCGGTCGTGGGCAGGCACTGACGTGAGAGGCGGCGTCGTCTCCTCAGCGCCGACCCGCCTCCCCCTGTCTCCCGGGGTCCTCCTGCTCTACAACGTCGACCCCCACTGGGAGCCCGAGGAGCAGCACCGCGCCGCCCGCGAGGGCCGCCGCCTCGGGACCGCGATCCGGCGCCGCGGCCACCGGGTGAGGCTGCTCGAGATCCGCGGCAACCACCTCGCCGACACCCTCGCCGCGTACGACCCGGCCGAGACCGTGGTCTTCAACTGGTGCGAGAGCATCCCCGGCGAGGCCGGGAGCGAGGCGACGGTGGCCGAGGTGCTCGAGGCCCTCGGCTTCCCCTACACCGGGGCCACCGCCGAGGGGATCCGGCTCAGCATCGACAAACCGCGCTCGCGGGCGCTGCTCGAGGAGCACGGGGTCGCCGTGCCGCGGTGGGCGATCTTCGAGAGGCCCGGCCAGCACCCCTGGAAGCTGTTCCCGGCGATCGTCAAGCCGGCCTTCCTGCACTCGAGCCTCGGCGTCGACCGCTGGGCGGTCGTCCTCGACGCCCAGGAGCTCGCGCGGCGCGTCGCCCACGTGGTCGCGACCTACGGGCAGCCCGCGCTGGTCGAGGACTTCATCGACGGGCGGGAGTTCCACGTCCCGATGTGGGGCAACGAGGTGGTCGAGATGCTGCCGCCGGTCGAGATGGACTTCTCGGCCTTCGGCGACGTGCGCGACCGGCTCTGCACCTTCGAGGCGAAGTTCGACGCCGACTCGACCGCCTGCCGCAAGATCCGCAGCCGGGTGCCGGCCCGCCTCAGCCCTGCCGAGCACGCGGCCCTCGAGGCGAGCTGCCGCACGGCGTACCGAGTCGGAGGATGCCGCGACTACGGGCGCATCGACGTCCGCGAGCGCGACGGGGTGATGTACGTGCTCGACGTCAACGCCAACGCCGACCTCTCCGCCGACGCGTCGATCGCGCTCGCCGCTCTCAAGGCCGGTTTCTGCTACGGCGCGCTCGGCAGCCGCCTCGTCGCCTGGGCTCAGAACCGCGCGCCCCACCAGTAGCTGCAGAGCAGGGCCGTGAGCTGGGCCACCAGGAAGGGCCGGTCACAGCCCCTGGCGACGCGGATGCCGGTCGAGCTGGCGATGATCTCGTAGTCGCGGAAGAAGGCCCTCAGGTCTCCGGGCGCGCGGGCGCCGTTGCCCTGGGCCCAGTGGGTGATGCTGTCGAGGATCCGCTCCCGGTACTCCTCGATCAGCTCCGCGAGGTAGGGCCCGTCGGCGATCGCGCGGTTGCCCGGGCTCGCGAGCCGCGCCACCTCCGTGAGGTCGTTGGCCATGCCCTCGGCGGTGTCGTCCGAGCCCCGCTCCACGAGCCGCAGCCAGGCCTCGGACACCTCCCACTTCGGCGGTCCGCCGTCGGCGCGGGAGAGGAGGATCGCGAAGAACTGGTCCGGCTCGTCAAGGCCCGGCGCCGCGCCCACGTTCCAACCCCGGCGGATCAAGGTCTGCTCGGACCACAGCCGGAAGATCGAGCTCTCGTCCCTGGGGTCGACGATGATGAAGCGGTGGCGGCTCCTCAAGTAGCCGATCACGGCCACCCAGTGCTCGAAGTTCCCGACCAGCATGACCGCAGGGTTGCCCGCGGCGAGGTGGCGCCGCATCCGGGTGGCGAAGGCGCGACCCTGACGGCGCTCCGTGAGCTCCAGGTACTCCGACGCGACGCCGTACGCCCCGGCTGCCCGCCGCAGGCCCTCCTCGTCGATGCCGTGGGCGAAGACCCGCATCGGCCTTCCGGCGGCCTTGGCGAGCTGCCGCTGGGTGGCCGTGGTGCCGAGGATGAAGAGACAGGCGGAAAGGCTGCAGGGCCCGCAGTGGCTGGGCAGCTGCAGCTGGCACACCGGTGCGAACAGCTCCTTCGTGACCAACAGCGACTCCGAGGACACCCACCCGACCGGGCAGGAAGGTCCATCAGTCTAGCAGCCGGCCCGGAACTGCGGCAAGGTCGACGACGGCCTGCTCGGCGCGGCTGCGGCAGCCTCGAGGTCGGCGGCGGAGCGGCAGCGAGGAGGCCGGCGCCTGCTGACAAGCGCTCGCGGACGGGCTAGACTACCATGCCGGGTCACGGCACGTGAATTTTTTCGCAAGGATGGGACCATGAGCACAGCGACGATCATCTGGACCAAGGTCGACGAGGCGCCCGAGCTCGCCAGCTACTCCCTGCTGCCGGTGGTGCGCGCCTTCACCCGGGGCACCGGGATCGAGATCGCGACCGCCGACATCTCGCTCGCCGGCCGCATCATCGCCACCTTCCCCGAAGCCCTGCGCCCCGACCAGAAGATCCCCGACCACCTCGCCGAGCTCGGCACGCTGACCAAGAAGCCCGAGGCGAACATCATCAAGCTGCCCAACGTCTCGGCCTCGGTGCCGCAGCTGGTGGCCGCGGTCAAGGAGCTGCAGGCCAAGGGCTACGCCATTCCCGACTACCCGGAGGAGCCCAAGACCGAAGCCGAGCGGGCGCTGCAGAAGCGCTTCTCGGTCTGCCTCGGCTCGGCGGTCAACCCGGTCCTCCGCGAGGGCAACGCCGACCGCCGGCCGGCGGCCGCGGTCAAGCGCTTCGCGCAGAAGCACCCGCACAAGATGATGAAGCCGTGGCCGGCATCCGGCTCGAAGGCGCGGGTCGCACACATGAGCGGCGGCGACTTCTACGGCAGCGAGACCTCGACCACGCTCGAGCAACCCACGGAGGTCCGCATCGAGTTCGTCGCCACAGGCGGCGAGGTCACGGTCCTCAAGAAGGGCCTCGCGCTCCAGGCGGGCGAGGTCATCGACACGGCGGTGATGCGCGTCGCCGCGCTGCGCGCGTTCTACGCCGAGCAGATCGAGGCCGCGAAGAAGGACGGCGTGCTGCTGTCGCTCCACCTCAAAGCGACCATGATGAAGATCTCCGACCCGATCATGTTCGGGCACTGCGTGTCGGTGTTCTTCAGGGACGTGCTGGAAAAGCACGCCGAGACGCTGCGCGAGATCGGTGCCAACGTCAACAACGGCCTCGCCGACGTGCTCGAAAAGCTCGGACGGCTGCCGGCGATCAAACGGGCCGAGATCGAACACGAGCTCGAGGTGGTCTTCGCGCGGCGTCCCGATCTCGCCATGGTCGACTCGCGCAAGGGCATCACCAACCTGCACGTGCCCAACAACGTCATCGTCGACGCCTCGATGCCCAACGTCATCCGCGACGGCGGCCGGATGTGGAACGCCAAGGACGAGCTCCAGGACTGCATCGCCATGGTTCCCGACCGCTGCTACGCGACCATGTACTCCGAGATCCTCGAGGACGCGAAGACGAAGGGCCAGTTCGACCCCGCGACCATGGGCAACGTCGCCAACGTCGGCCTGATGGCGCAGAAGGCGGAGGAGTACGGCTCGCACGACAAGACCTTCGAGGCGCAGGCGGCGGGGACCATCCGGGTCGTCGACGCCGCGGGGAGCACCCTGCTCCAGCAGGCGGTCGAGCCCGGCGACATCTTCCGCATGTGCCAGGCCAAGGACGCGCCGATCCGCAACTGGGTGCAGCTCGCCGTCAGCCGCGCGCGCGCCACCGGCTCGCCGGCCATCTTCTGGCTCGACGAGGGCCGCGCCCACGACGCCCAGATCATCGCCAAGGTCAAAGCCACGCTGCCGGAGCTCGACACGGCCGGCCTCGAGATCCGGATCATGAAGCCGGTCGAGGCGATGCGCTTCACGCTGGCGCGGGTGCGGCGCGGCGAGGACACCATCGCGGTCACCGGCAACGTCCTCCGCGACTACCTGACCGATCTCTTCCCGATCCTCGAGCTCGGCACCAGCGCCCGCATGCTGTCGATCGTGCCGCTGATGAACGGCGGCGGCCTCTTCGAGACCGGCGCCGGCGGCTCGGCGCCGAAGCACGTCGAGCAGTTCCTCAAGGAGGGCCACCTGCGCTGGGACTCGCTGGGTGAGTACTGCGCGCTCGTCCCTTCCCTCGAGCTCGTCGCCGAGAAGACCGGCAACGCGAAGGCCAAGGTCCTCGCCGCGACCCTCGACGAAGCGGTCGCCTCCTACCTCGAGAACGACCGCCTGCCCTCGCGCAAGGCGGGCGAGCAGGACAACCGCGGCGGGACCTTCTACCTCGCCCTCTACTGGGCGCAGGCGCTGGCCGCGCAGAGCGCGGACCGCGAGCTCGCGGCGCGCTTCGCGCCGGTGGCGAAGGCGCTCGCAGCCAAGGAGGCGACGATCGCGGCCGAGCTGCTGGCCGCGCAGGGTGCGCCGGTCGACCTCGGCGGCTACTACCTGCCCGACGCGGCGAAGACCGCTGCC
>JALOKS010000466.1 GCA_025456385.1 Thermoanaerobaculales bacterium
GAGCTCAACGTGCGCACCCTGGTCGTGGCGACGACCGCCGTGCTGCCCGTCTTTCTCGAGCAGGGCTGCGGCTTCCTCGCCGCCTTCGCCGCCGCGCCGACCTGGCAGCGCGCGGGCGGGGCCGGGATGAGCCACTACGCCGCCGCCAAGGCGGCGGTCGCCGGGTTCCTGCACGCGGTGGAGGCGGAGGCCGGACCGCGCGGCGTGCACACCGCCGTCATCTACCCGATGGGGGTGGTCGACACGCCCGGCAACCGGGCCGCCATGCCGGAGGCCGATCCCGCGGGGTGGATCGATCCCGCGGTGATCGCCCGCGCCATCCTGCTCGCCGCCACCGCGGGACCCCGCGGCCGCCTGCACGAGCTGCCGGTCTACCCCGCGCGCTGAGCCCCTCGCTCCACGTTCCGCGCCGGGGCTTGACAGGCGCAAGTTATGAGCATATGTTCGCAATCGGGAGGCGCGATGGGACGACCCGAGAAGCCCCGTCGGCCGGCCGGTGAGCGAGCTCGCCGTCGAAGCCCTGCGCCTGGACGAGCTCGAGGCGCTGCGCCTGGCCGACCTCGAGGGCCTCTACCAGGAGGCGGCGGCCGCCCGCATGGGGGTCTCGCGGCCGACCTTCGCCCGCATCCTCGCCCGCGCGCGCACGGCGGTGGCCCGGGCGCTGATCGAGGAGCGGGTGCTGGTGATCGGCGAGGGGCCGGTGGTGGCCGGGGCGCAGGCGCCCCTGCCCTGCCCGGTCCACGGCGGCGGCCGGCGGATGGGCCGCGGCTGCCGCTGCCGCCACGGACAGGAAGGAAACGGGCGGGGGGCGAGCCTCCGCTGACGACGACCCGACACGGAGGGATGAGGAGATGAGGATCGCAGTTCCGTTGCTTCAGGGGAAGTTCAGTGAGCATTTCGGGGGCGCCGAGAGCTTCGCCTTCTACACCGTCGACGAGGCCAGCCGCACGGTCGGCGAGCGGCTGACGGGGGCGCCGCCCGAGCACGGCCGGGGGGTGTTCCCGATGTGGCTGCGCCAGCAGGGCGCGACCGTGGTCCTGGCCGGCGGCATGGGGCCGCGCGCGGTCGACATCCTCGCCCAGCACGGCATCCGGGTCCTGCTCGGCATCCGCGGCGACGACCCGGACGCCGTGGTCCAGGCGTACCTGAACGGGACTCTCGAGGCCGGCGGCGAGCCGTGCCACGAGCACGGCTTCCACGACTGCGGCCATGACCACGGTCAGGGGCATGCGGGCGGCCGCGGCGGCTGCCACGAGGGCTGATCACCGGCGCTGTCGGTCACGAGGTCACGGGAGGCTGCGATGGCACCAGCACAGGGCAGAGGGCAAGGGTCGGGCGGTCAGGGCGGGCGCGGCGCGGCCGGCGGTGGCCGGGGTGCAGGCGGCGCCTGCATCTGCCCGAAGTGCGGGCAGCGGGCAGCCCACCGCCCGGGCGTGCCGTGCCTCGACGAGCGCTGTCCGAGCTGCGGCGTGGCGATGGTCCGCGAAGGCTCGCCTCACCATCAGGCGATCGAGCAGCGACGTGCCGGCCGGACGACCGACGACACGCCGGCCGGCGGACGCTGAGGGCTGCCGAGAGACCGGAGAGGAGGATGCCACCATGCCGGGAGGAGATCGGACCGGACCGCTGGGGGCAGGGCCGATGACGAGTTTTGAGCGCGGCCGGTGCGGCCGCACCGGCGGCTGGAGCTTCGCACCGGGATGGGCAGCTGGTCGCGGCGGCCCCGGGCTCCGCCGCGGCCACGGCTGGCGTGGTCGCAGCTGGGCGAGTCGGAGCCCTGGCATGGCCTGCGGATGGTGGTGGGGAGCCGAAGCGCCTGGGCGCGATCCGTCCGAGCGCGCTGCCGACGAGCGGCAGCTGCTCGAGCGCGAGGCGTCCTCCGTCGAGTCCGAGCTGGCGCGGGTCCGTGCCCGGCTCGAGGAGCTCCGAGACCGCTCGCCCGCATGAATCCTGGGGGCGGGGCCCGGGTGCCCGGGGTTTTCGCCCGACCTCGGTGCGACGCGAGCGCAGCGGCCGGCACACGTACCTCGACGCACGATCAGGACCGAGCACGGCGCGCGGTTGATGAGCGCCTTCGACACCCTGCCGAGGCAGAGCTCCCTGGCGGGCGAGCGGCCGCGGGCGGTGACCGGGAATAGCGGCGACGAGCTCCGCGCTTGTACCGTCCGATGAACCCGCGGTCTCTGTGCGCTGCCGTGCTGCTCGGCGTCCTCGCCGCCGGGCCGGTCCTCGCCCAGCCGCGGGAGCAGCGGCCGGCCGCGCCCGGCGGCTACCTCTTCCTCGATGTCGAGGGGCGGCCGCTGCCCTTCCAGGACCATGCGGCCGTTCGCGAGGCGCTCCTGAAAGGGACCGTGCTCAGCCGCGAGCCGATCGGGCGCGGGGTCGCCGGCGCCGAGCGCCTGATCGGGCGCGGGGTCGCCGGCGCCGAGCGCCTGCTCCTCGAGCACGACGGCGTGCGCTTTCGCGCCGCCTTCCGCACCGTGGACGTCAAGGTCGAGTCCGAGCCGGTGAGCGGCGCGAAGCGTCCCAAGGAGTACCGGGATGCCGCCATCTTCGAGGCCGCCGCCTACGAGCTCAGCGAGCTCCTCGGCGTCGGCCGCGTGCCGCCGGCGGTCGCACGGAGCATCGACGAGCGCGCGGGCACAGTGCAGATCTGGATGGAGGGGACCCGGCCCGAGGTCGAGCTCCTCGAGGAGGGCTCGCTCGCGCCGCCCGACGAGACCTCGTGGCGGCGGCAGAAGCAGGTGATGCGGGTCTTCGACAGCCTGATCGCCAACAACGACCGCAACCAGGGCAACC
>JALOKS010000467.1 GCA_025456385.1 Thermoanaerobaculales bacterium
GGAGGAGGTCGCTTGAATTTCGAATTTCGAATTTCGAATTTCGAATTTGGCCCCCGCCCACCCGTGAGGTGTCAGCGAAGGGGCTGCAGCCCCGCGTGTCTCGTGTCCGTGAGGGTTCCTCCAGCGCGACTATGCATCTCGCAGATATCCCGGTCGGTGGGGGGTTGGGCGGAAATCCGAAATCCGAAATCCGAAATCCCAAATTCATCCGATCTCCCTCACCGCCTCCTCGAAGGCCTCCAAGGTCTGCGCGATGACGGCGTCGTCGTGCGCGAGCGAGACGAAGGCCACCTCGTAGGCGGAGGGGGCGAGCGACACCCCGCGCCCGAGGAGGGCGCGGTGCAGGGCCGCGTAGGTCGCGGCGCAGCCCGGGTCGATGTCCTCGTACCGCCGCGGCGGCTCGCCGGCCTGGAGCGCGAGCCAGAGGATCGAGCCCACGCGCACGACCGACCAGGGGAGCCCGGCGCGGCCGAAGAGCTCCGCGAGACCGCCCGCGAGGGCGGCGCCGAGGCGCTCGAGCTCCGCGTACGCGGAACCGCCGTCGGCGAGCAGAGAGCGCAGGGTGGCGATGCCGGCGGCCATCGCGACCGGGTTGCCGGAGAGCGTCCCGGCCTGGTAGACCGCCCCGAGCGGAGCCAGGCGCTCCATGAGCTCGCGGCGGCCGCCGTAGGCGCCGACCGGCATCCCGCCGCCGATCACCTTGCCGTAGGTCGCGAGGTCGGGCCGCAGGTCGTAGAGCGCCGCGGCGCCGTTCGGGCCGAGGCGGAAGCCGGTGATCACCTCGTCGAGGATCAGCAGGGCGCCGTGCCGGGTGCACAGCTCGCGCAGCCGCCGCATGAAGGCGGGGCGCTGCACGAGCAGGCCTGAGTTCGCGGGCACGCCCTCGATGATGACCGCGGCGATCTCGGACCCCCGGACCTCCATCAGCGAGCCGAGAGCCCCTTCGTCGTCGAGAGGGAGCACGTAGGTGTGGCGGGCGAAGCTCTCCGGGACCCCTGCGGAGGACGGCGTGCCGAAGGTCGCGAGGCCGGAGCCCGCGCTCACCAGCAGGTGGTCCGCGTGGCCGTGGTAGCAGCCCGAGAACTTGACGATGCCGTCGCGGCCGGTGGCGCCGCGCGCGAGGCGCACCGCGGACATCACCGCCTCGGTGCCGGAGGACACGAAGCGCAGCATCTCGAGGTGGGGTGCGGCGGCAGTGACCAGCTCGGCGAGCTCCACCTCCTGGCGGCAGGGGGCCCCGAAGCTCAGGCCGGAGGCGGCGGTGCGGGCGACGGCCTCGACCACCTCCGGGTGGGCGTGGCCGAGGATCAGCGGGCCCCAGGAGCCGACGTAGTCGATGTAGCGGTTGCCGTCGACGTCGACGACGTGGCAGCCCTGGCCGCGCTCGTAGAAGAAGGGCTCGCCGCGGACGCTGCGGAACGCCCGCACCGGCGAGTCGACGCCGGCCGGCATCAGCTCGCAGGCGCGCCGGTAGAGCTCGTGCGAGCGGTCGCTCGGGCTCACAGCCAGCCCTCGGCGAGGGCCTTGCGGCCGTGGTAGGTGATGAGGATGTCGGCACCGGCGCGCCGGAACGCGTGCAGGTTCTCGAGCACCACGGTGCGCTCGTCGATCCAGCCCCGCTCGGCGGCGGCCTTGACCATCGAGTACTCGCCGGAGACGTTGTAGACGGCGAGCGGCTGCGGGAAGGCCTCCCGGAGGTCGGCCACCACGTCGAGGAACGCGAGGGCGGGCTTGACCATCAGGATGTCGGCGCCCTCCTCGACGTCGAGCTCGGCCTCGATCAGGGCCTCGCGGCGGTTGCGGGTGTCCATCTGGTGCGAGCGCCGGTCGCCCGAGCTCGGCGCCGAGTGGGCGGCCTCGCGGAAGGGGCCGTAGTAGCCGGAGGCGTACTTGACCGAGTAGGACATGATCGCGGTCTCGACCAGGCCCGCGTCGTCGAGGGCCTCGCGGATCGCGCTGACGCGGCCGTCCATCATGTCCGACGGCGCGACGACGTCGGCCCCGGCGCGCGCGTGCGCGAGCGCCATCGCCGCGAGCTGCGGCAGGGTCGCGTCGTTGCGACCAGGAGCCCGCAGTGGCCGTGGTCGGTGTAGGCGCAGAGGCAGACGTCGGTCATCACGATGAGGTCGGAGCCGAAGCGGCCCTTGAGGGCGGCGACCGCCTGGGAGACCAGGTTGTCGTCGGTGAACGCGCCGCGGCCGTCAGGGCTCTTGTCGGTGGGCTCGGGGACCCCGAACAGGAGCACGGCCCGGATCCCGAGCTCGAGGTCGGAGCCCGCCGTGGCGAGGAGGCGGTCGACCGACTGGTGGTCGATTCCGGGCATCGCTGAGATCGGCTCGGTGATTCCTTTTCCGGGCACCACGAAGTGCGGCTGGACGAGCATGCGGGGGTCGAGTCGGGCCTCGGCGACGAGGTCGCGCAGGACCGCCGAGGCGCGCAGGCGGCGGGGACGGGCGATCAGATCGTGCATAGCTCCTCCGCGAGGGAGGCCATGGTGGGCTCCCTGGGTATGTGGCAGTCGATGCCGAGGGCGGCGGCCGCGTCGCGGGTGGTCGGACCGAGGGCCCAGTGGGGGCAGGGGAGGGGGAGGCCGCCGACGCCGCGCAGGTAGAGTTCGGCGGCTCGCGGCGAGGTCAGGACCACCGCCTCGAGGCTGGGGCCGAGGGGCGGCAGCTCGCGCGGCGGGGTGGGGTCCATGCGGTAGAGGGTGAGGGGCAGGACGCTGTGACCCGCTGCGACGAGGCGGCCCGGCAGCTCGGGCCGGACGTCGCGGCCGCGGGCGAAGATCACCGCCGAGGCCGGGGCGAGCCGCGCGAGCATCCCCTCGGCGAGCCCGCCGCCGGTGCCCGGCCCTACGAGCTCGACCCGCAGCCCGGCCTCGGCGGCGGCGCGCGCCGTCGTCTCGCCGACCGCGGCGGCCGGCAGGCGCAGCAGGTGCTGCGCGCTGCGCGCGCGCAACGTCCGCGAGGCGCAGGACCGGGTAGGCGCGGACCGTGAGCCCGACGGGCGCGAGCATGCCCTGGAGCTCCTGGCACTCCGCCGGGTGCCTGGTGACAAGGACGAAGCGGCTCAACCCGCCTCCACGGCCGGCGCCGCCGCCCGGAGGGCGCGGTGGCAGATGCCGGCGACCGCGGCCGGTTCGAGCGCCACGCCCCGGGCGCGCACCAGCGAGGCTCGCGTCACCGAGGCGTCGACCTCGCCGAGCACGGCCTCCATGTGCAGACCCTGCGGGCCTTCGACGGCCAGACACCCGAGCGGGAGATGGCAGCCGCCGCCGAGCAGAGCGAGGAGCGCGCGCTCGGCGCCGACGCAGCGGGCGACGCGGGGATCGTGCAGCTCCCCGAGCTCCCGCGCGGCGAGGCCGTCCCGCCTGGCCTCGATGGCGAGCGCACCCTGGCCCGGCGCCGGCAGCATCGCTTCTGTCGGCAGGCGATGGACCTCGAGCCCGCCGAGGTCGAGCTCGAGGCGCTCGGCGCCCGCGGCGGCGAGCAGGATCGCGTCGAAGCCCCCGTCGCGCAGCTTCCGCACCCGGGTGGGAACGTTGCCGCGGAGGGCCCGGACCTCGACGCCCGGGGAGCGCGCGAGCACCTGGGCGGCGCGCCGCAGGGAGGAGGTTCCGACCACGGCGCCGACCGGCAGCGCGAGAGGCGCGGCGCGGTCCCCGACCAGGCCGGGACGCGCGAGCAGGAGGTCCCCGGGGTCGGCGCGCTCCGGGATGGCCGCGACCGCCAGGCCCTCCGGCTCCTCGGTCGGCAGGTCCTTGAGGGAGTGCACCACGAGGTCGACGCGCCCCTCGAGCAGGGCCTCCTGCAGCTCCTTGGTGAAGAAGCCCTTGCCCTCCATCTTCTGGAACGCGACATCCTGGATGCGGTCGCCGCGGGTGGTGATGACCTCGATGCGGCATTCGAAACCGACGCGTTCGCCGAGCAGGTGCGCGACCCGGCGGGCCTGCCACAGAGCGAGCTCCGAGCCCCGGGTGCCGAGGCGGAGGGTCCGGCCCGTCATTCCGCCGGTCCGTCCTCGAGCTCGCTGCCGTTCTCGAGGCCGCGCAGGAAGCCGTCGATCACCGCGCTCGAGTGGTGCCATGCCGCGCCCTTGAGGCCCTTGAGCGGAACCTGCACCAGCCGCTTCGCGAG
>JALOKS010000011.1 GCA_025456385.1 Thermoanaerobaculales bacterium
GCTCGCCAACGCCCGCGTGCGCATCTCGCCGCCGAGGATCCGAGGCCTCCGGACCTCGAGCGGCACCGAGGACATCGAGGTCAAGGTCTTCGGGGAGGACCTCGCGACCCTGCGCCAGATAGGGCTGGACATCGGCGCCCGCCTCGAGGAGATGCAGGGCCTGGCTGCGGTCCAGAGCACCTACGAGGAGATCGTCCCGGAGGTGCGGGTGGAGCTCGACCGCCGGCGGGCCGCCGACCTCGGCCTCGATGTCGGTGAGCTCGGGCGCACCGTGCGCACGGCCGTCGGCGGCTCGGTGCCGACCCGCTTCACCGAAGGGGACCGCGAGTTCGACATCCGGGTACGCTTTCCGCCGGCCGCGGTCACGACTGCGGCCGACCTCGCCGTGCTGCCGATGTTCCCGCGCAGCGGTCAGCCGCTGAGACTGCGCGACGTGGCGACCGTCTCGGAGGGCCTCGCGCCGCCGGAGATCTCGCGGGAGAACCAGAACCGGCTGGTGCGGATCACGGCGTCGGTGCTGCCGGCGACCTGGTCGGTCGGTGAGGCCACCACCGCCGTACGCGAGAGCCTCGACGGCTTCCCTCTTCCCGACGGCTACCGCCTGCTCTACGGCGGCCAGGAGGAAGCGATCAAGGAGAACCGCCGCACGCTCCTGACTGCCATCGCCCTCGCCGTCTTCATGGTCTTCGCGGTCATGGCCGTGCAGTACGAGTCCCTGGTCAACCCGCTGGTGATCATGATCGCGATCCCGATGGCGCTGGTGGGCGTGGTCGCCGCGCTGCTGCTGACCGGGCTCCCGGCCTCCGCGCCGGTGATGCTCGGCCTCATCCTCCTCGCGGGCATCGTCGTCAACAACGGCATCCTGCTGGTCGAGTACATCGAGATCCGGCGCCGGGGAGGCGAGGTCGCCCGGTACGACGCCGTGCTCGAGGGGGCGCCGCTGCGCGTGCGGCCGATCCTGATGACGGTGAGCACCACCGTCATCGGCATGCTCCCGCTGGCCCTGAACCCGGCCGAGGGCGCCGAGCTCATGGCGCCGCTCGCGGTGACGGTGATCGGCGGCCTCGTGCTGTCGACCGCGTTGACCCTGTACGTGGTGCCGTGCCTGTACCTGGGTTTGACGGCCATCGCCGACAGGCTGCGCGCGCGCTTCGTGGTGGGAGGCGGCGGAAGCAGGGCGTAGAATGCCCCCGTCGCGCGAACGGGGGTCACGATGGGCGAAGCCGAGCCACGCCTGAAGCTGCCGGAGAACGCCTACCGCGAGCTCGCTCCGGGAGAGAGCTACCGCCCGGTGCACGAGGACGATCGCGGGGTGCTCGAGGTCACCCTCCGCTCGGTCGCCATCGGCTTCGGCATGGCGGTCGTGTTCTCGGCGGCGGCGGCCTACATCGCGCTCAAGCTCGGCCAGGGCATCGAGTCGGCGATCCCGATCTCGATCCTCGCCATCGGCCTCTCGGCCGTCCTGGCCCGACGCTCGACGCTGCTCGAGAACGTCAACATCCTCGCCATCGGGGCGACCTCGGGGATCCTGGTCGGCGGGTCGGTGTTCACGATGCCGGCGATCTTCGTCCTCGGGCTCGAGGACCGCACCTCCTTCTTCCAGATCTTCATCGTGCCGTTCCTCGGCGCCGCCCTGGGCGTGCTGTTCCTGATTCCGTTCCGCCGCTACTTCGTGGCCGAAATGCACGGCAGGCTGCCGTTCCCTGAGGGCACCGCGATCACCGAGATCCTCATGACCGGGGAGCGCGGCGGCCGGCAGGCCAAGGTGCTGGTGTCGGCGATGGGGATCGGCTTTCTCTTCGACTTTCTGTCGCTCACCTTCAGCGCCTGGCGCGACGTCTTCACGACCTCGCTGGTGCCGGCCCTCGACGGCCTCACCCACAAGGTCAAGGCGGTGTTCGCCATCAACACCTCGGCGGCGGTGCTCGGCCTCGGCTACATCATCGGCGTCCGCTACGCCTCGATCATCTGTGCCGGGTCCTTCCTCAGCTACTTCGTGCTGGTGCCGATCGTGGCCTGGTTCGGCGCCCACATCCCCGGACCGGTCGGCGACGTCGCGGTTCCGATCACTGGCCTGAGCGCCGAGGACATCTTCTTCGAGTACGTGCGCTTCATCGGCATCGGCGGCATCTTCATGGCCGGCATCATCTCGATCGTCAAGATGTCGCCGGTGATGGTGCAGGCAACGCGCAAGGCCGCCGCCGAAATCCGCAAGCTCGCGTCCGGTGGCCTCGAGCGCTCCACCCACCGCACCGACTCGGACATCCCGCTCGGCGTGGTGGCGCTGCTGACGGTGGTCGTCGCGGGCGCGATCTGGATCTACTTCCGCTACTCGGTGCTGGCCGGGCTCCCCGGCGCGACGCGGCTCGCGACCTTGAGCCTGGTCCTGACCCTGGTCATCTCGTTCCTGTTCGCGGCGGTGTCCGCGTGGGCGGTGGCCATGATCTCGATCACGCCGATCTCGGGCATGACCCTGACGACGCTGATCGTGGCTGCTGTGTTCCTCGCCAAGCTCGGACTCTCCGGCCCCGAGGGCATGCTGGCGACCCTCCTCATCGGCGGCGTGGTCTGCACCGCGCTGTCGATGACCGGGTCCCTGGTCACCGAGTTCAAGATCTCGTACTGGCTCGGTGCCACACCGCGCCGCGTCCAGTGGTCGAACATCGTCGCGGCGGCGGTCGCCTCGATCACGGTCACCGGCGCGATCATGCTCTTCGCCTCGACGAAGGGCTACCTGGCCTCGGCGGCTCATCCCGAGCCGATGCCGGCGCCCCAGGCCAATGCCATGGCGGCGGTGATTCAGAGCGTCATGTCGACAGCCGAGGCGCCCTGGCTGCTGTACGGGGTCGGCGCCGCCATCGCCCTGATCGTCGAGATGCTCGGCATCTCGGCGCTCGCGTTCGCGCTGGGCATGTACCTGCCGATCGAGCTCAACACGCCGATCCTCTTCGGCGCCCTGGTTGCGGAGTACGTGCGGCGGCGGGCGCCGTCGGAGGAGAGGCGCAAGGCCCGCAACAACCGTGGCACGCTGATCGCGTCGGGGCTGATCGCCGGCGGCGCCCTGGCGGGTGTGGTCGACGGCGCCCTGAGCTGGGTCGCCGACGCCCGTGGCGCCGTGCTGTGGCGGTTCGGCAACACCGGCGGCTTCGGGAACTGGGTTGGGCTGGGTATGTTCGGCGCTCTCGCAGCCTACGTCATCTGGGATGCCTCGCGGGCCGCCGAAGAGGAGGGTGCGGGTCCGGCGATCTCGATGTAGGCCCGACCACCCGCCCGCCCAGATACGAGATACGAGATCCGAGATACGACCAGCACCTGGATTCCGCTCGAAGATTGGCATGGGCTCGAGGTTTGTTTCTCATCTCGCACCCGGGGGGTGGGTGGATCTCGTATCTCGGATCTCGGATCTCGCTCAACCCCGCGGTTGACACCCGCCGCCGGGATTGCTAGATTGTCGCTCCCCGATGGGGCCCTGAGCGGGAGTAACTCAGTGGTAGAGTGCAACCTTGCCAAGGTTGACGTCGCGGGTTCAAATCCCGTCTCCCGCTCCAGAAAATCACGGAAAGCAGCCCGGCCGCAGGCCGGGCTTTTTCGTGATTTTTCGGAGAAGAATGGCAGGGTGACTGACACGCGGCGGTTTCTTGACCCGTGCAGCGGCGTGGACTAGACTGCGGGGCCTGAAGGCGACGTGGCCAAGTGGTAAGGCAGGGGCCTGCAAAGCCCTTATCCCCGGTTCGAATCCGGGCGTCGCCTCCAAACCACCCGCCCGACCGCCCATCAATTCATGACGGACGTCCGTCAGAGACGGTCGTCCGTCATGAATTGAAAGCAATCACAGGGCAAGGTTGCCGCGCACCACGGTGCCGTCGGGGATGGTGGTCGGGCGCGCACTGCGGACGACGGTGTTGCCCTCGACGACGACGCCGGCGCCGAAGGTGATGTCGCCCTCGACCGTCAGGGAGTCACAGCGGCGGAGCGAGGGCGGCCCCCAGGGGAAGCGCGCCTCGAAGTGGTCGATGAGCCTGAAGAAGCGTGGGTCGAGGCTGACGACGGGTGGGCTCGAGCGGTCGCGGGCGAGGGTCAGACGCCAGTCCGCGCCGAGCTCGTACGCGTCGGAGCGCACCGCGAGCAGATCGTCGGTGCTCTTGACCGGCGAGAAGCGCCGGCGGGGGACCTGGACCGCCGCCGCCCGCTCGAAGAGCGAGATGGCACTGCCGGCTGCAGTCTCGAGCTGGTAGACCGCAGGCGAGCTCGGGTCACGGGGGTCGAGGGTCTTGCGGTTGACCAGGGTGGGCAGCGGCAGGAAGCCGCCGTGCGCCGCCAGCGCGTCGGCCAGGGCTGGCAGCCGCAGCCACAGGTTGTTGGTGTTGAAGAAGCGGTGGCGCCGGAGATCCTGGAACGCCGCCTCGTCGTCGGCCGCGCACTGGGCCGACTCGCGCAGAGCGAGACGGCCTCCCTGCAGACGGCAGAGGTGACCGCCCTTGCGGTCGGCAGCGGTGCGGATCGCGGCCTCGAGCAGGAAGTCGATGCCCTCGTCGGCCATGAACCCGAGGATGGCCGGGTCGAGGACCGCCCCCAGGTTGTCCGCGTTGGAGACGAAGGCGTACTCGACGCCCGCGTCGAGCAGGGCCTCGAGGGCCCCTGATCCGGCGAGGGCCGTGTAGAGGTCGCCGTGCCCCGGCGGGCACCACCCGAGCTCGGGCTCGGCCGGCGAGATGGCGGGCGCGAGCAGGACGGCGTTCACCTTGGGTACCCGGTGCTGGATGAAGGACAGCGGCACGTCACCTCGCGCGAGCTCGGGGTAGGAGGCGAGGACGCGTGCGGCGTCCTCGGCGGTGCGGTAGCTGTCCATCAGCAGCAGCGGCACCGCGGCTCCGGACTCCCGGCGCAGGGCGAGGACCTGGCGGGCGATGAGGTCGAGAAAGCTGAGCCCGGTCCGGACCTCGAGCAGCGACTTGGCGTGGTCGAGCCCCATCGAGGTCCCCAGGCCGCCGTTGAGCTTGATGACCGCGGTCCGCGGCACTGCGTCGACGCCGGCCCTGCGGTGGGACCCCAGTCCGTCTGCGTCCGGGAGCCCGGCCAGCGGCCGGATCGCGTCCTCGGCGAGGATCCCGCGCTCTCCCGCGAGGAGGCGGCGGAGGTTGAGCCGGAACGAGGCGACCGCGGCCCCTGGCATTCCCTCCCGCTGCATCAGCTCGAGGAAGGGCGCCTCGGCAGGGTTGGCGGACGGTGCTTCGCTCACGGTGCTCCCCCGATTCGCGGCGTGGATGCCATAATACAAGGGTGGGCACGATGCGAACGACCCTGGCAGGGGTCTTGCTCCTGGCGGCGGCGTCGCCGTGCGCGGCCAACGGCGCGGTCGCCACCGGCGACCGCACGGTGCGCGCGACCGACCGCAGCGACCTGCGGCGGATGGTGGGCCGCGTCAGCGAGGAGTGCGGCCTCGACCCGCGTCTGGTGGACGCTCTCGTGCGCGTCGAGTCGGACTACGACCCGCGGGCGGTCAGCCGCAAGGGCGCGATGGGCCTGATGCAGCTGATGCCGGAGACCGCGCGCCGGCTCGAGGTCGACGACCCCTTCGACCCCGAGGAGAACGTGCGCGGCGGGACGCGGGAGCTGTCGCGGCTGGTCGACCGGTACGCCGGCAACCTGCAGCTCGCGCTCGCCGCCTACAACGCGGGCGAGGGTGCGGTGGCGCAGCACAGCGGCATTCCTCCCTACACCGAGACCCGGAACTACGTCGCCCGCATTCTCAGCCTCTACACCGGCCGCCCGTACAGCCTCGGCGGCGCCTACCGGGCCGCGCCGGTTCGTCTGCTCCGCGGGCCCGAGGGAGCGGCCGTGATCACCAACGTCGCGAGCGACGGCCGTCTGTCCGCTGCCGCCGATTCGCCCCTGGCCGGCGGTCCGCTGCGGGGCGGTTTCGGACTCGCGAAGTAGGCTGCGGATACCGTACAATCGGTGCATACCGGGCCCATTCCTGGGATCCCTGCAGCGTGAAAGGACCGAGGTGTTGAGCGAGCGCTGGCCCCCGACCCGATGGACTGCAGTGCCGGCAGCCGTGCTGCTGGCGAGCTTCGGGTGTGCGTCGCTGATGTCCTCGGCGACCGCCGGGCTGGCCGACAGCCTGGGTGAGGCGGTGTTGAACCAGAACGACCCCGAGACCGTGCGCGCTGGGGCTCCCGCCTACCTTCTCCTCGTCGACGGCCTCATCGCCGACAACCCCGACGACCTCGATCTGCTGCTCGCGGGAGCTCGCCTCTACTCGAGCTATGCCGGAGCCTTCGTGAACGACCCGGAGCGGGCTGCCCGCCTCGCCCGCAAGGGCCGGGACTACGGCTGGCGGGCGCTGTGCCGGAGCGACCGCCGTGCCTGCGGCAGCTGGTCGGCGCCCTACGCCGAGTTCGAGGCGGTGGTCTCGAGCATGGGCCCGCGCCAGGTGGCGGCACTCTACGGGGCCGGCGCCGCGTGGGCGGTGTGGATCCGCGCCGCGAGCGACGACTGGTCGGCGGTCGCCGACAAGGCGCGGGTGGACGCGATGATGCAGCGGGTGGTCGCGCTCGACGGCTCCTACGACGACGGCGGCGCCTTCCTGTACCTCGGCATTCTGGCGACGCTGCTGCCCGAGGCGATGGGCGGCAGGCCTGAGGACGGGCGGGCCGCCTTCGAGCGAGTGATCGAGCTCTCCGAAGGCCGCAACCTGATGGCCAAGGTGCTGCTTGCCGACCGCTACGCGCGCCTCGTCTTCGACCGCGAGCTGCACGATCGGCTCTGCCGCGAGGTCATCGCGGCCGACGCCGAGGCGCCGGGTCTGACCCTCACCAACACCCTGGCCCAGGCCGAGGCGCGGAGGCTGCTCGCCGACTCGGCGGACTACTTCGGGGAGTGACAGATGCACTTGAGCAAGACCCTCTCGGCCCTGATCGCGCTGGCGCTCGCGGTGCCCGCGGCGGATGCGCAGACGACCCGGATCAAGATCGCCACCATGGCGCCGGACGGCTCGTTCTGGATGAAGGAGCTGCAGGCGGCTGCGGACGAGATCGAGCGCCGCACCGACGGTCGGGTTGGCCTCCGCTTCTACCCCGGGGGCACCATGGGCTCGGACACAGCGGTCCTGCGCAAGATCCGCATCGGCCAGCTCCACGGCGGGGTCTTCCTGTCGGGAGGCCTGGCCACGGTCCACCCCGACTTCGAGCTCTACAACCTGCCGCTGCTCTTCCGTGACTTCGCCGAGGTCGACGCGGTGCGGCGGGTGATGGACGCCAGGCTGATCGCCGGGCTCGAGGAAGCAGGCTTGACGGCCTTCGGCATCAGCGAGACCGGCTTCACCTACCTGATGGCGGCGGCCCCGACCCGAAGCTTCGAGGAGCTCAAGGGCCGCAAGGCGTGGATACCCCAGGACGACATGATCTCGCTCGCCATCGTCGAGGAGGCCGGCCTGTCGCCGGTGCCCCTTCCGATCTCCGACGTGCTGACGGGCCTCCAGACGGGCCTCATCGACACTGTAGCCGCGCCCCCGGTCGGCGCGATCGCGCTGCAGTGGTTCACCAAGGCGCCCTTCATCACCGACCTGCCGATCACCTACGTCTGCGGCGCCGTCGCCATCAGCAGCAAGGTCGTCGAGTCGCTGCAGGGCGCCGACCGCGAGGTCGTCCGCGAGGTCCTGACGAAGGCGATCGGAACTCTCGATCGCCGCAACCGGGCCGACAACGAGGCGGCGCGCGAGGCTCTCGTCAAGCAGGGCGTGAGCTTCGTCTCGCCGACCGACGAGGCCCGCGCGCAGTGGCGAGCGATCGCCGAGAGCGCGACCGCGAAGCTGATCGCCAAGCAGGGCTACGACCCGCGCATCATCGCCGAGCTGCAGCAGGTGCTGGCCGACTACCGGGCCGGGGCCGTTGCGCAGGCCAGCCGGGACTGAGGCGTGGTCGAGCAGCCGAGCTCGCCTCTGGCCCGGGCCCTGCGCGTCCTCCAGGTGCTCGAGGACGGGCTGCTGGTCGTCCTGCTCGCCGCCATGGTCGCGGTGGCCGGGACCCAGATCGTGCTGCGGAACTTCTTCGACGGCGCGCTGCTGTGGGCCGATCCCCTGCTGCGGGTGGCAGTTCTGTGGGTCGGGATGATCGGAGCCATGGTCGCGACCAGAGGCGACCGGCAGATCACGATCGACGTGGTGTCGCGCTTCCTCCCCGAGCGCTGGCGATCCGGAGTCCGCGTGCTCACCGACTGGTTCACGGCGGTGATCGCGGCGGTCGTCGCCTGGAGCGCCTACCGGCTGGTTCTCGGGGACCGCGAGGCCGGCGGGGTCGCGATCGCCTTCCTGCCGGTGTGGGTGTGCGAGGCGATCGTGCCGGTGGCCTTCGCCGTCATCGCGCTGCGCTACCTGCTGTTCGGCCTCAGGCATGCCCGGACCGCCATCGCGGGTGAGGACCTCTCGTGATTCTGGTCGGGTTGGCTCTGCTCGCGCTGGCGCTGCTCGGTGCGCCGCTGTTCGCGATCATCGCCGCCAGCGCCCTCATCGGCTTCGCCCGCGCCGACATCGACCTCATGATCGTGCCGATGGAGATCTTCCGGGTCTCGGAGATCCCGGTCCTGATCGCGATCCCGCTCTTCACCTTCGCGGGCTACCTCCTCGGCGAGAGCCAGGCCCCGAAGCGCCTGGTCCGGGTGACCAACGTCCTGCTCGGCTGGATGCCGGGTGGACTGGCGGTCGTGGCGCTCTTCGTGTGCGCGGTCTTCACCGCCTTCACCGGCGCCTCCGGAGTGACCATCATCGCGCTCGGCGCCCTCCTCGTGCCGGCGATCGCGGAGGCCGGCTACCGCGAGAAGTTCAACCTCGGGCTGATCACGACCTCGGGCAGCCTCGGCCTGCTCTTCGCGCCGTCGTTGCCGCTGATCCTCTACGGCATCATCGCCGAGGAGTCGGTCGACAAGCTCTTCCTCGCGGGCCTGCTGCCCGGCGGACTGATGATCGTGCTGCTGAGCCTGTGGTGCGTGCGCGAGGGGCGGTTCGTGCACCGCCGGGCGCCGAAGCCGCCGTTCCAGCTGCGCGAGGCCTGGCACGCCCTGCGCGAGTCCGCGTGGGAGCTGCCGCTGCCGGTCATCGTCCTCGGCGGCGTGTACAGCGGCTTCTTCGCGGTCTCCGAAGCGGCGGTGGTCACGGTCGTGTACGTCCTGGTCGTCGAGGTGCTGATCTACCGCGACATTCCGCTGCGGCGCCTACCGCAGATCATGCGCGACTCGATGATGCTGGTCGGGGGCATCCTGATCATCCTCGGCGCCTCCCTGGCCTCGACCAATCTGATGATCGACCAGCAGGTGCCGGCGCGGCTCTTCGAGCTCGTCACCACCTACATCTCGTCGAAGCTCAGCTTCCTGATCCTGCTCAACCTCTTCCTCCTCGCGCTCGGCATGATGCTCGACATCTTCTCGGCCCTGGTCATCGTCGTGCCGCTGATCCTGCCGATCGCCGCGGGCTACGGTATCGATCCCATCCACCTCGGCATGATCTTCCTGGCCAACATGCAGATCGGCTACTGCACGCCGCCGGTCGGCATGAACCTGTTCATCGCCAGCTACCGCTTCGAGCGGCCGGTGATGTTCCTGTACCGGGCCACCGTTCCCTTCCTGGTGATCCTGCTGATCTCGGTGCTCATCATCACCTACGTGCCGTGGCTCTCCCTGGCACTGGTGCGGTGAGCGCGGCCGCGGCGGCGGCGCTGCGGGTCGGCCTCGGAGTCGCGGCGCTCGCAGTGGCCTTCGGCCTCGGCGCCTGCGCATCGCGGCCACCCGCTGCCGCCGGGCGGGAGAGCTTCGAGGCGGTGCCCGTCGCGGCCTGGCCGGCCCTTTCGGACGACCTCGACCGCGCCTCTCTGGAGGCTGCCGTGGCGGGATCGCTCGCCTACCTGGACGGCCTGGAGCCGGACCTGCGGTATCGCTTCGGCCGCGAGGAGCGGACGGCCGCCGAGCTGGCCCGCGGCCTGCGCCGCTTCGCCGAGATCGTCGGCAGCCTCCGCGATGGGGCGGAGCTCCGCGAGGCGCTCGCCGCCGAGTTCGTCCTCCTCGTCTCGGCGGGGCGGGACGGCCGCGGCGAGGTGCTGTTCACCGGCTACTACGAACCGGTGCACGAGGCGCGGCGGCAGCCCTCGCCGCCCTTCGTGCATCCCCTGTACGGCTGGCCTTACGACCTGGTGACGGTCGACGTCGCGGCCTTCGGCCTCGAGAGCGGCCCGCGGCCGCTCGTCGGCAGGATCGAGGGCCGCACGCTGGTGCCGTACCCGGAGCGGCGGACGATCGACTTCGGCGTCGGGCTGGCGGCAGGCGCGCCGGTGCTCGGCTACCTCGCCGACCCGGTCGACGTGTTCTTCCTCCACGTGCAGGGTTCCGGGACCCTGATCTTCGAGGACGGGAGTCGGCTGCGGGCGGGCTTCGCGACCACCAACGGCAGGGACTACCGCTCGATCGGGCGCCTGCTGCTCGACGAGGGCCTCGTCGAGCGGAGCGAGATGTCGATGCAGGCGATCCGCTCGTACCTCGCTGCGCACCCCGAGGAGGTGGAGCGCGTGCTCTCCTTCAACCCGTCTTACGTCTTCTTCCGCCCGCTGCCGGCCGAGGACGGGCCGCCGGGCTGCTTCGGCGTGCCGCTCACCCCGGGCCGCTCGATCGCCACCGACCGGCGCCTCGTGCCGGCGCCGGTGGCCGCCTGGGTGCAGGCCGGCATGCCGGCCGGCAGCTCGGGCCAGCGCCCGATCTCCCGCTTCGTCCTCAGCCAGGACACGGGCAGTGCCATCCGAGGTCCGGGGCGGGTCGATGTCTTCATCGGAGCGGGGGAGGAGGCGGCAGCGATTGCCGGCCGGATGCAGAGCACCGGGCGGCTCTATCTCCTGTTGCCGCGCGCGATCTGACGGTCGAGGTGGTCGAGCAGGCGCTCGCGGCCCGGCTCCCGGAGATCGAGGAACCTCGTTCCGATGCCCTCGAGGCCCTCGCGCGCCGGATCGGTGCGCCGCACCACCTCGGCCGAGCCGTCGATCAGACCGCCACCAGGCAGGCGGAAGAGGAAATCGAAGCCGGTGCCCGGTTCGAGGGCCTCGACGCCCTGGAGGAGGGCGCCGGAGCGCGAGATGTTGACCGTCTGGTAGACGGCCCGGCTGCGGTTGCGCATCACCTCGACATCCGCGTGCAACACGACTCGCATGAAGATCCGCGGCGCGATGTCGAGCAGGTCGCTGATCGCCCGCCACAATCGCGCCTCGCTCCAGTCGGTGCAGACCGCGCGGTTGGCGCCGGTGCCGACCAGGGCCTGGGCCTCCTCGACCAGCTCGGGCTCCGCGAGCAGCAGCAGGCCGGCGTCATGGCAAGCCGAGCCCTCGTTGCGCACCGCGTCGAGGATGTCCGCGAGGACGAGCTCCCGCAGCGGGTACCCGATGACGACCAGCTCGAATGGCGTGCTGAGGACGAGGTCGTGCACGAAAGGCGAAGGATCGACGGTGTGGACGCTGAAGTTGGCACGTCGCAGCATCGGTGCCACGCGCTCGAGGCCCGCCTGACGGGCCCCGACCACCAGGACGTGCTGGCGGATGTCCTCCACCGTTCCATTCTAACCCGAGAGGGGCCATTGGTTTGATGTGCTAGGATTCGGCGATTTCGATGTGGGCGGGCCGCCCGCAGGGAATGGAGCCGGCACCTATGGAGCGCGCAGACGAGCAGGGTCGCAGCGGCGCCGGGGGGTCGTGGCCGAAGGTCAGCGGTGTCATCACCTCCTTCAACGAGGAGCACAACATCGCCGCCTGCATCGAATCCCTTGACTGGTGCGACGAGATCATCCTCGTCGACTCCTTCTCGACCGACCGCACCCCCGAGATCGCCCGGGGGTACGACAAGGTGCGGTTCTTCCAGCGGACCTACTACGGCGCCGGCGCCCAGAAGAACTGGGCGATGAAGCACGTCGCGCACGATTGGATCTTCCTGCTCGACTCGGACGAGCGCTGCACGCCGGCGCTGCGCGCCGAGGTCGAGGCCCTGCTCGCTGCGGGTCCGGTGCACGACGCCTACATGGTGAATCGCAACGTCTACATGCTCGGTCGCCGAATCCGCTACTCAGGGTGGCAGCACGACCGGGTCGCGAGGCTGTTCAGGCGCGGCACCGCCTACTACGAGAACCGGCGGGTCCACTCGGTGCTGCACACCGCCGGTGAGACGCCCATCCTCAAGAGCCCGATCGAGCACTTCATGGTGGAGCGGAGCTTCGACGAGTACGCGTTCCGGCTCGCCAAGTACGGGTACTGGAACGCCGCCCAGTGCTGGCGCGACGGCCAGCGGACGAGCGCCGCCGAGGTCCTGCTCCGACCGGCGTGGCGCTTCGCCCGGACCTACCTGATGCAGCTCGGCATCCTCGACGGCGCGCTCGGGCTGGTCTTCTGCCTGCTGCAGGCCTACTCGACCTACATGAAGTTCGCGATTCTCTGGGGGTGGCAGGTCAACGCAGCCCGCGGCATCCAGCCGGCGCTGCCGGAGTTCGACGAGGACGAGAGCACCTGGGCGGGGCTGAGAAAGCTCACCGAGGGCGAGAGCCGGGACTGATCCCGGCGGCTGGCCCGCAGGGTCCGCTCCGAGACCCTTCGCTCTGCCCGGAAGCGGGTTCGGCGAGCTGGTGGGCGGCGAACAGCCCGCCCAGGAGGGCGAGGGTCACGAGCGGAATCTGCTTCTGCAGGAAGGGCTCGCTGACGAAGGCCACCAGGTAGGTCACCGCGGTTACGAGCGCGGCGGCGCTGATCGCCCTTGACCGGTAGGGACCTCGCGCGAGGAGCCAGAAGACGAGGCCGAGAGCGGCGAGGCCCGCGATCCCGAGCTCGGTCGCGAGCTGGGTGTACTGGTTGTGGAAGTGCCGATACCAGTAGATGGCCGGCTTGAGCTCGCCGAGCTCGGTGTCGAGGCGGTGGCGGAAGGCCGCCATGTTGGCGCCGACGCCGGTGCCGAGGATCGGGTCGGAGGCGACGATCTCCCCGGCCACGCGGAGGGCGGCGACGCGGCCGCCGACGTTGCTCTCCCAGCTCTGCTCGACCACTGCCGCCCGCAGCTCCTCGAGACCGGCGGCGATGCGCTGCACGGCCGGCGGCGCTGCCGTGGCGAGGACGAGCACCGCCAGCAGCAGCACGGCGAAGGCGCCGGCGATCTGCGTCCGGGTCCGGCCGCGGGACCAGTGGGGCAGCAGGACGAAGAGGCCGACGACGAAGCCGACCTGACCGCCGCGGCCGATGTTGATGGCGAGGCCCGCCGCCAGGACCATGAAGGCGGCCGCCCAGGCGAGGCGGCCGCGCGGGCCGCCATCGCCGTACAGCACCCGCACCAGGGCCAGCAGGGAGGCCACCGCCAGCACCAGGCTGTAGTCGAGGTGCGCCATGGTGGGGGAGGGATTGCCGGGGAAGGCGCCGCCGAAACGCAGCAGGCCGGTGGCGACGGCTGCCGAGAGGCCGACCGAGGCGGCGGCGGAGACGATGAAGGTCCCCGCGACGACGCCCACTCGGTCGTCGGGGACCACCGTGGCGATCATCGGGATCAGGAGGAGGTAGCGGTACTTGAGGGCGTAGTCGAAGCCCGCGCCGGGCTCGGCGGACCAGGCGAGGGAGAGCAGGTTGAGGGCGATGAAGGCGAGGACCGCCAGGCTCAGCCGGTGCTGCCGCAGGAGCTGCAGGCGGCCGCGGAGCCCGGGGGCGATGAACCAGAGCAGCAGGATCAGGTGCGCGGACAGGCTCACCCAGGGCCGGTACAGGGGCAGGGAGGCCGCCAGGACCACGGCCAGCCACTCCAAGCTCAGCTCGGCGGTGGAGCGATCGGGGGGCGCGGGGGTCATCGCATGGTCCGTCGGCGGACTATAGCAAAGGGCGGGCGGCACGGGCCTCCCGCCGTCGCTGCCAGGATCGCGGTTGTGAGCGGTCAGGCCTGGGCGGCCTCGCCCTCCTGCTTCGCCACCTCGGCCCGCACCTGATCCATGTCGAGGGCGCGGACCTTGTCCATCAGCTCGTCGAGGGCCTCCGCAGGCAGCATTCCCGGTTGTCCGAAGATGCCGATGCCCTCGCGGAAGACCACCAGGGTCGGGATCGAGCGGATCTGGAACATCGCCGCGAGCTCGGTCTGCTCCTCGGTGTTGCAGGACGCGAAGACGGCGTCGCCGTGGCGCTCTGCGGCCGCCTCGAAGATCGGTTTGAAGCTCCGACAGGGGCCGCACCACGGGGCCCAGAAGTCGATGACGACGATGTCGTTCGAGTTGATCGTGCTCTCGATGTTGTCCTGCGTCAGCTGCGTGACTGCCATCGTGCTGCTCCTTGCCAGCCCGTTCCGGGCGCGGGGTCGTGGTTCGAGATCGGAGTTCCCGTGTCACTCCACATAACCATTCAAGAATATTCTAATGAAAGAAAATCCCCTGTCAAGCCCTCCCGGTGGTCGGCGGGTCTCAGGAGACGCCGTCGTCCTCGAGGGGGTCGACGAAGCCGGGCAGCCGGTAGCGGCCGCCGGCCGGCAGGGCGCTGAGGCCGTCCGGAGGCGCCGCCTCGGCCACCGCGAGGAGCTCCCGAACGCCGGGCGGCAGCTCGGCCAGGAAACGCGAGGGCTCGAGCAGCACGTCGACTCTGTAGCGGTCGCGCGCGATCTCCGGTCGCACCAGGAACAGACGATCGCGGGCGCGGGTGACCGCGACGTAGAACAGGCGGCGCTCCTCCTCCTCGTCGTCCATGCGAAAGCCCGGGAAGCGCCCCTCGGCGAGCCAGATGACGAACACCGCGCGCCACTCGATACCCTTGGCCTGGTGGACCGTCGACAGGGTCAGCATCTCGTCGGGCGGGCCGACGGCGGCATCCTCGCCGGAGAGATCGTTGAGCAGGGTGACCTCGGAGAGGAAGGTGTTGATGTCCGGGTAGCCGTCGGCGAAGAGCGCGAGCTGCTCGAGGTCCTCGATCCGGGCGCCGGCGGCCTCCAGGTGCGCCCGCGCCCACTGTGCGTAGAAGGACTCGACGACGTGGCGCACGGCCTCGCCGGGCTGTGCCAGGAGACTGGCCGCGGAGAGCTCGCCGACGAGGAGGCGAAGCTCGGCCAGCGAACCGGTGGCAGCGCGCGGGAGCGCGAGCTCGCCGGGCTCGAGCCGGACCAGCGCCTGGACCGGGTCCGGGCCGCTGGCGAGCCGGTCCCAGAGCCGCGCCGCCAGCCGAGGGCCGAAGCCGTCCCGCAGCTTGACGAGGCGGGCGAAGGCAACCTCGTCGCGCGGGTTGTCGACGAAACGCAGGTGCGCGAGCACGTCCTTGACATGGCGGTGCTCGAAGAAGCGCAGCCCGGAGCGGACGCGGAACGGAATGTTGCGCTTCGTCAGCTCGACCTGGAGATCGAGGGAGTGGGCGTGGTTGCGGTACAGCACCGCCATCTCCTCGAGCTCGTAGCCCTCCTCGCGCAGCTCGAGCAGGCGGTCCGCGACATGGGCGGCCTGCGCCTCGGGAGTCGGCAGCGCGATCTCGAGCGGCATCTCGCCGCCGGAGCGCTCGGGCCGCAGGACCTTCGCGAACTGGCGCCGGTTGTGGGCGATGGACGCGTTGGCGAGCGCCAGGATCGGCGGCACCGAACGGTAGTTGGTTTCGAGGCGCAGCACCGTGCAGCCCGGGTGGCGCTCGGGGAAGCCGAGGATGTTGTCGAACTCCGCCCCGCGGAACCCGTAGATCGACTGCGCGTCGTCCCCGACGACCATGAGGTTGCGCTCGGGCCCGAGCATTGCATCGACGATGTCGGCCTGCAGCCGGTTGGTGTCCTGGTACTCGTCCACGAGGATGTGGTCGAAGCGGCGCCGCAGCTCCTCCCGCGCGGTCGCGTGCCGGGTGAGGAGCAGCAGCCAGTTCAGGAGCAGGTCGTCGAAGTCCATGAGATCGGCGCGGCGCTTGCGCTCGAGGTAGCGCCGGAAGACCTCCGCCATGGTTTCGCCCTGGTCGGCGAACTGCGGGGCGCGGCCGGCGAGAACCTCGTCGAGCGGGCGGCCGGTGTTGATGACGAAGCTGTAGAGCTCGACGAGGAGCCGTGGGCGCGGCGCACGCACGCTCGGGATCTCCGTGGTGACGTCCGCCTGGGCGGCGCCCATGAGGTCCACCGAGTCTTCGCGGTCGACGATGGAAAAGCGGGGGGTGTAGCCGAGGAGATCCGCGAAGCGGCGTAGGATCCGGTGGCCGGCGGCGTGGAAGGTGCCGCCCGTGACCCGTGAGCCTCCGTGCTCCACCAGCTGCTCGACCCGTCCGAGCATCTCGCGTGCGGCCTTGTTGGTGAAGGTCAGGAGCAGGATGCGGCCCGGCGGCACGCCGTCCTCGATCAGGCGGCAGGCGCGGTACACGAGGGTTCGGGTCTTGCCGGTGCCGGCGCCTGCGAGGGCGAGAATCGGACCGCCCGGGTGCATGACCGCGGCCACCTGCTGCTCGTTGAGCTCGCACTCGTACTGCACCCGATAGCGGCCCCCGCGACCGCCCGCGCGCAGCCGCCCGCTCATGGCAGGCACGCGGGTCCGAGTATCGAACGGTCGAAGGCCAGCGCGAGGCCGCGCCCGTAGATCATCAAGGTGGCTTCGAGGCGAGCGCCGCCGTCGAGCATCGCCTCGATGGCGGCGGCGAAGGGCGCCGGAACCCGCACCTCGAGCTGCTCCTGCGCCCCCGACTCGACGGCGAGCTGGAGGGCCCAGCCGAGACCCGAGAGAGCGGCGTCCGGCGTGCTTCCCGCCACCGGGCCGATCTGCCCGGCACCGCCGTAGGCATAGGCTGCGATGCGCGCACCCTGCTGGACGAAGGCCGCCTTGAGGCGTCTCTCCTTGAGCCAGTAGAGGTGGTCGACCTCGCGGGTGATGTTGCGGGTCACGCGGTCGATGCGGTCGATGTCGGCCTGCCCCCGGCGGTTGAAGAGATCGGTGGTCGCGTCCCGGCCCGGCAGCAGGCGGGCGAGGGAGGGAGCGAGCTCCGCGGCGAGGGCCCGCGCGAGGCTGAACTGGTAGACGGGCGTGAGGGCGCGGAACGAGAGCCCCAGCAGCAAGGCCTGGATGGCCGGCTCGGCCGGGACCACGGCCAGGTACTCGCGCACCCCTGACCGCTCCCCGTAGCCGATGATCCTCTCGAGGAGGGCCCTGCCCGCACCGCAGCCGTGGTGCTGCGGCAGAACCCAGAGCTCGGAGAGCACGCACTGCCGGGACCGGATGTGGGCGGCGGCGAAGCCGAGGGTTTCCTCGTGGTCGGTCGCGGTGAAGAAGCCGTCCGGGTCGTGGGCCATGAGGTGGCGCAGGTTGGGGTCGATCTCCATGTCGAGGTCGAGGGTGCCGCGGCTCGCCGGGTAGGCCGCGAGCTCGGCCGCGACGACGTCGCGCAGGATGGCGGCGCCGGCCAGCTCCTCGCGGTTGATCCTGCGCACCTTGATCTTGGCCATCGCCTCTCCCGCCCTCGAGGCGAGGATTCTAACAGAGCCGCCCGCCCGCCCCTCCGGATGCGAGATTCGAGATACGAGGCCACCCGCCCACCCTCGGCCAGGTGCGAGCGGAGCTCATGATCTGATCAGATCGCATCTCCCATCTCGCATCTCGTATCTCGCATCTCGCATCTCGCATCTCGGATCTCGCATCTCGGGCCGGTGGCCGGAAACTCGAAAATCGACGTCTGCACGTCCCTCCGCGCCGTTACAATGCCCTCCAAGGAGAGCGCCCATGCCCAAGGCCCCCGATCGACCCTCCCGCCGCGACCTGAGCTTCGAGACCAACCGCGACCACTGGCTGAACCGGCTGCGGATCATCGAGACCCAGCGGCGCACGATCGCCGCCGGGGGCGGGGAGGAGGCGGCGGCGAAGCAGAAGCAGAAGGGCAAGCTCCTGACCCGCGAGCGGGTCGCCGCCCTGATCGACGCCGGCACCGAGCTCCTGGAGCTCGGCTCCTTCGCCGCCTGGGAGATGTACGAGGAGTGGGGCGGGGCGCCGGCGGCCGGCGTGGTCACGGGACTCGGCAGGGTCTGCGGCCGCGAGTGCGTGGTCGTCGCCAACGACGCGACGGTCAAGGCGGGCGCATGGTTCCCTCTGACCTGCAAGAAGATCCTCCGCGCGCAGGAGATCGCGATGGAGAATCGCCTGCCGCTGATCTACCTCGTGGACTCGGCCGGCGTCTTCCTCCCGATGCAGGACGAGATCTTTCCCGACCGCGACCACTTCGGCAGGGTCTTCTACAACAACGCCCGGCTGTCGGCCGCGGGCATCTACCAGATCGCCGCCATCCTCGGCTCCTGCGTCGCCGGCGGCGCCTACCTCCCGATCATGTCGGACGAGGCCCTGATCGTCGAGGGCAACGGCACCATCTTCCTCGCCGGGGCCCACCTCGTGCAGGCGGCGATCGGCGAGCGGATGGACAACCAGGCCCTCGGCGGCGCCACCGTGCAGGTCGACATCTCGGGGGTCGTCGACGACCGTTTCCCGGACGATCAGTCGGCGCTGGCGCACATCCGCACCCGGATCGGCGAGCTCGCGCGGCCGCCCCTCGCCCCCTTCGACCGCGTCGAGCCCCGGGAGCCCCGGGTCGAGGCGGAGGAGATCCTCGGCATCCTGCCGGCCGACAGGACCAAGCCCTACGACATGCGCGGGGTGCTGGCGTGCCTGCTCGACGGCTCGGAGCTCACCGAGTACAAGGCGACCTACGGCCGCACGCTGATCTGCGGGACCGGGCGGATCGACGGCTGGGCGGTGGGCGTGGTCGCCAATCAGCGCATGATCGTCCACCGCCGGCGCGGCTTGGGCGCGGGCGACCAGGAGATGCAGATCGGCGGCGTCATCTACAGCGACGCCGCCGACAAGGGCGCCCGCTTCATCGAGCTCATGAATCAGAAGGGCATGCCGATCGTCTTCCTGCAGGATGTGACCGGCTTCATGGTGGGCTCCAAGTCGGAACGCGAGGGGATCATCAAGGACGGCGCCAAGATGGTCAACGTGGTCTCCAACACGGTGGTGCCGAAGTTCACCGTCTTCGTCGGCAACTCCTACGGCGCGGGCAACTACGCCATGTGCGGCCGGGCCTACGGGGCCCGCTTCTTCTACGCCTGGCCGTCGGCCGCGATCTCGGTGATGGGAGGACAGCAGGCCTCCGAGACCCTGCTCGCCATCCAGCTCAAGAACCGGGGCGCGGAGGTGTCGCCGGAGGAGAGGGCGGCGCTGCTCGCCGAAATCCAGGCGCGCTACACCGCCGCCATGGACCCGAGGTACGCAGCGGCCCGACTCTGGGTCGACGAGATCATCGACCCGAGGCGCACCAGGGAGATCCTCGCGCGCAGCATCGCCGCCGCCGCCAACCGACCGGAGCTCGAGGAGTTCAAGGTCGGCGTCCTGCAGACCTGAGGGGGCCGCCCGGAAAGGTTACCGGTGCGGCGCCTGTTGCATACAGGGGTAGACGCGCCGGCCCCTGCGGCCGGCTGGACACACCGGAATTCCACGTTAGGCTTGTGAGGTGCTTTCAGGTATGACGGGCGGATCTGGGCGCCGCAGGATGTTCGCGCCGGTCATCGGTGCGATGGTTCTGCAGCTTGTCTCCCTGGTCCCGGTCGCTGCCGCCGGCGCAGACGAGAAGGCCGCGACAGCCGAGCTCCCCCTGCAGTGGAAGCTGTGGCTTTCGTCGAGCGCCTGTGGTTGCTCTGGGGACGCCAGGCCGGTTACGGCAGCGCCTTCCGGGGCATGTACATGGAGCGGCTGGACATCGCCCGCGTCGAGTTCGGTAACACCATCGAGGACCGGGCGCGGGTGCTGCTGATCCACGGTCCGCCGACCGGCCGCCAGGTGATGCGCTGCGACAGCGTCTTCACGCCGCTCGAGTTCTGGGTGTGGTCCTACCTCGAAGGCCTGGGCGAGGACGTCGTGGTGCTCTTCTACCGGCCGAACCTGCTCAACGAGTGGCGGATGTGGACCACCTTCGACGGCTACCAGCGCCTCTACGCGACCGGCTACGAAGCCCAGTTCGGCGGCGGCGGCTTCTCCGGCGGTGTGTTCGACAACCCGGTCTACCGGTGTCCGAACGGCGACGTGATCATGAGGCTGCTGGCCGCGGCCGCCGCCTGGAGCAACGACCCGACCTACATGTCGGCCATGAGCCACGTCCGCTGGGCCGAGCGCGGCGGCGCGGAGTCCACCTCGCGGCGATTCATGGAGTTCTCGGCCCTGCTCGACAAGGGCGCCGAGCCGGTCGGCGTGGCCATCACGAGCGCCCATGGATCGACGCTCGGCGGTCTGATCGAGATGAGCTTCGCGATCGATGTCGAGGCCGCTGACCTCGGGTCGACGCCGGTGGGGGACATCGAGGTCGTCCAGCTCGACGTCGTGGGTGAGATCACGAGCGGCCTCGAGGTGATGGTCGACCGATTCCGGTACCTGTTCTCGGTTCCTCAGGCCGGCGATCGGCTGGGGCTCGCGGTGGACCGCCTGCTGCGGCCGGGTGACTACACCCTGCGCCTCAAGGTCGAGGACGTGCACTCGAAGCACGGCACGGTCGAGGAGTACCGCTTCACGGTCGAT
>JALOKS010000156.1 GCA_025456385.1 Thermoanaerobaculales bacterium
CGCGACCCGGCTCCTGCCGAGCCTGCCGCTGCGTCGTCTGGCCGAGGAGGGGCTGTGCCTGGTCGGCTACTCCGATCTGACGGCCGTCCTCAACGCCCTGGCCGCCGCGGGCGGAGGGCCGCAGATCCACGGCCCGATGGTCGCCGCCGGGCTCACCCGGGGGGACAACGCGCGCGGCCTGCTCGGCCTCCTGCGCGACGGGCCGTTCGAACGCCCTCTCTTCCGCTTCGGCGACGGCTCCGTGCTCCGCCACGGGCGGGCCGAGGGGCGGGCGCTCGGCGGCAACCTCTCGCTCCTGATCGCGCTCCTCGGAACCCCGTGGGAGCCCGACTTCGCGGGCTCGGTGCTGTTCCTGGAGGAGGTTGGCGAGCCGCTCTACCGCCTCGATCGGATGTTGACCCACCTTCGCGCCTCTGCTAGATTGCAGGAGGTGAAAGCATTGATTGGCGGGAGCTTGCGCGGTTGCGGGCCGGCCTCCGAGCGGGCGGAGCGGTGGCGCCGGCTGCTGCTCGAGACGGCCCCCGAAGGCGCGCCGGTCGTGGTCGGGCTGCCCTTCGGCCACTCGGCGGTCAACCGCCCCTTCCCGATCGGCGCGACCGTCGAGCTCGACACCCGCGGCGGGCGGGTCGCGTGGAGATGAGATGGCGAAGTTCAAGGTGACGTCGCGCGAGGGGACCCACGACTCCCTCGAGCCGATGCGCACCCATTTCGCGAAGGGCAGCGTGATCTTCGCCGAGGGCGATCTCGGGCTCGCCATGTACGTCATCGAAAGCGGCGCGGTGGAGATCCGCAAGCGTCTCGCCGGCGAGGACCGCGTGCTCGCCACGCTCGGCAAGGGCGACTTCTTCGGCGAGATGTGCATGCTCGAGGAGGACGTACCGCGCTCGGCGACGGCGCTCGCGATCGACGACGTGACCGCGGTGATGATCGACCAGTCGGCCTTCACCTTCATCCTCAAGCACAACCCCGAGATCGCGATCCGCATGATGCGCAAGCTCGCCATCCGGCTCGAGCAGACGACCCAGATGCTCGAGAACGCGGTCGGTCACGAGGTGGACATCGAGCACTCGGGGATTTCGGAGCGCCCTGCGGCGCGACCCGACCCGAACGCGCGCCTCGTCGAGATCGGCACCGGCATCGCCTTTCCGCTGGCGGACTCGCGCGAGACCACGGTCGGCCGGGTCGATCCGGTGACGGGCATCAACCCGGATGTCGACCTCACGCCGGTCGACGCGAAGCGCTCGATCTCACGCCGCCACGCGCGGGTGCGGCGGGAGGAGGACGGGAGCTTCAGCGTCGTCGAGGACGTCGGCACGATGAACGGCACCTTCGTCAACGGTGTCCGCCTGGTCACCGGGCGGCCGGTGCCGATCGCCCCCGGCGACACGGTTGTCTTCGGCACCATCCAGTGCCGCTTCGAGATCGACGGCGCGTGAGCCCGGGGCCGGCTTCGGAGCCCCGCCCCGAGAGGCCGCTCGCCCCCGACGACCCGCTGACCCGAATCGCCGGTATCGGCCCGAAGACCGCCGCGCTCCTGGCGGAAGCGGGTGCGCTCCGGGTCCTCGACCTGCTCCTCCACCTGCCGCGGCGCTACGAGGATCGCAGCCGGCTGAGCTGCCTGGACGGCGATCTGGAGCCCGGTTCCTGGGTGCTGGTGCGCGGACGCCTGCGCGGCCTGAGAACGCGCCGGCCGCGCCGCCGGCTGACGATCGTCGACGGCGCGGTCGACGACGGACGGGGCGAGCTCGCGGTGGTCTGGTTCAACCAGCCCTGGCTGGGACGCCGGCTGAGCGACGAGCGCGAGTTCTACCTCTACGGGCAGCTCCGCCTCGGCGCGCGGCAGCGCCTGCAGCTCGTCAACCCCGAGCTCGAGGAGGCGGGGGACGGAGGGGAGCGCCTCGTGCCCGTCTACCCGCGGCTCGGGCCCTACGGCGGCCGCCGCCTGCGGCGCGCCATCGAGGCCTGCCTGCCGGCCCTCGACCGCTGCGAGGACCCGATCGCGCCCGAGCTCCGCGATCGCTTCGGCCTGCCCGGGCTCGGGCCCGCGCTGCGCCGGCTGCACGAGCCGGAGGCGGAGCCCCCCGCCACGGCGGAGGGGACAGCAATCGGGCTCGAGGAGAGGCTGGCGCCCTGCCGGCGGCGGCTCGCCTTCGACGAGCTCCTCGCCCTCTCGTGCGCGGTGGCGGCCCGCCGCGGCCGCCGCCGGCAGGGGGCCGCGCCGGCCGTCGCGAGCGACGCGGCGCGGCGGGCCCTGGCGCGGGAGCTGCTGCCATTCCGGCTGACGGCCGCGCAGCAGCGGGTGACGGCGGAGATCGCCGCCGACCTCGGCCGCAGCACGCCGATGGGCCGCCTCCTCCAGGGGGACGTGGGCTCCGGCAAGACCGCGGTCGCGGCCCTCGCCCTCGCGATGGTCCTCGAGGCCGGCCTGCAGGCCGCGGTCATGGTCCCCACCGAGCTGCTGGCCGAGCAGCACGCGCGCACCCTCGAGCGCTACCTCGGACCTGCCGGCTGGCCGCCCTGCCTGCTGACCGCGTCGCAGCCTGCGGCGGCACGCCGGGAGGCACGCCGGGGGATCGCCGACGGTTCGCAGCGGCTGGTTGTCGGCACCCACGCGCTGTTCCAGGAGGGGCTCTCCTACGCCGCGCTCGGGCTGGTGGTGATCGACGAGCAGCACCGTTTCGGGGTGGTGCAGCGTTCGGCCCTGGCGGCCAAGGGCCGCGACCCGCACGTGCTGGTCATGACGGCGACGCCGATCCCGCGCTCGCTCGCTCTGACGGTCTACGGCGATCTGGAGCTGTCGGTGATCGACGAGCTGCCGCCGGGGCGGCGCGAGGTGCGCACGGTCGTGCGGCCGGAGTCGGCGCGGCCGAAGGTGCTCGAGTTCGTGGCCGCTGAGGTCGCGAAGGGAGGACGCGCCTACGTCGTGTACCCCTTCATCGAGGCGGCGGAGGAGCTCCCGGTCGCCTCGCTGCTGGAGCACGAGGCAGTGGTTCGCCGGCACTGCCCGGGCGTGGGGGTCGGCCTGCTCCACGGACGCCTGTCGAGGCAGCGACGGGACCAGGTGACGGCGGCCTTCCGCGCCGGCGAACTCCAGGTTCTGCTCGCGACCACCGTGGTCGAGGTCGGCGTCGACGTGCCGGAGGCGACGGTCATGGTGGTCGAGTCGGCGCAGCGCTTCGGGCTCTCGCAGCTGCACCAGCTCCGCGGGCGCGTCGGCCGCGGCGAGCGGCCGGCATGGTGCGTCCTGCTCGCCGACGAGGGCATCGGCGATGCGGCGCGGACGCGGCTGGAGATCCTCGGCCGATGCCACGACGGCTTCACCATCGCCGAGGAGGACCTGGCGATGCGCGGTCCGGGCGAGCTCACGGGCGTCCGTCAGTGGGGACCGGCCGGCTTCCGCTTCGCGAGCCTCGCGAGGGACCACGCGCTGGTCGAGGCGACGAGGTCCGTGGCGGCGGAGCTCGCAGCGCGGGGAGAGCTCGGGGCGGTGCAGGCCCGGCTCGCGCACTTCCACCCGGGGGCGGGGCCGGGCATCGGCTCGTGACGGAGGCAGCGCGCCGGAGTGCGGAGGCGGGCGGGATGTTTTGATGGCACAATGGGCCGACGATCGTGACCCAAGGCGAGCGCGGTGCTCCAGGGCCGGCCGGGTGTGGTGCCCGGCACCTCGAGGCTCCCGCCGGGGTCGAGGAGGGGGAGGCGATGACAGCTGACAGGGTGCCGGCTGGACCGGCTCTGGTGGTGGAGCCCGCCGAGCTCGCGAGCCTCGACGACGGACCGTCGAGGATGTGCCCGATCCCCGGCAGCCGGATGTTCGAGATCAACGAGGCGCTCAAGGTCTACCTCGCGCGTGAGCCGGGCGGCTCCGTCTTCGATGCCAGCCAGGGCGACGGCGGCGCGAGCCTGCCCGGAGTTCCCGCGGCGGTTCTCGAGGAGGCGCACCGCCTGCAGGTGGACCACGGCACGGGCTACGACAAGCCCTTCGGGACGGCTGACTTCCGGCGCGCCGTCGTCGAGGACTACTGGGGCCTCGACGCGGCGACCGGCTGGGGCCCGGGCAACGTCATCGCCTGTCAGGGAGGCCGGGACGCGCTCATCAAGGCCTACGACGCGGTGCAGTTCCTCGGCCACCGTCGGCACGGCGACTTCGTGGTCGTGTCCCGCGTCCCGTGGATCTCCTACAACTGGGGACCCTATGCGGTGGGCGCGAACGTCATGCTCGCCCCCGGCGAGGAGGACGAGGCCTGGCGGATGAGCCCGGAGGCGATCGCGGACTGCGCCGCCGCCGCGGCATCCCACGGGGGGCGCAAGCTCGCGCTGCTCGTCATCACGAGCCCGGACAACCCGACCGGACGCAGCATGAGCCCGGACGACCAGCTCGCCCTCGCCCGCGCCGCCTTCGCCGCCGGCGTGCCCTACGTCCTCTTCGACTGGATCTACCACCGCGTGACGGACGAGGCGCCGCACGACCTCAACGCCTTCCTCCGCGCCCTCGAGCCGGCGGAGCGCGAGCGCTGCCTCTTTCTCGACGGCCTCACGAAGTCACTCGGAGCGAGCAACATCCGCAACGCCCACCTGGTCGCTCCGCAGGGCGTGGTGAAGTTCATCCAGGGCCGGGCCTCGCACGCCGTGATTCCGTCCTTCCACAGCCAGGCGGTGGCGATCGCCGCCTACCGCCGGGGCTTCGACGAGGCGGCTGCCGGCATCATCGGGCCGACCAACGCGAGCCGCGCCGTGGTCGAGCGCTACCTGGCCCGGCACCCGATGCGCCACATCCTCGGCAAGGGCTACTACGCCTTCCTCGACATGAGCCCGTGGCTCCGGCGGGCCGGGCTCGCCGACACCGCTGCGCTGGGCACCATCCTCGCCGAGCGCTTCGGCCTCGCGGTGGTTCCGGGGGTGTACTTCTCCGACTTCGGCAAGGACTGGATCCGCTTCTCCTACGCTCTCCCGCCCGCGACGACCGAGGCCGCGCTGGCCCGCCTCGGGGAGGCGCTGGCGGCGCTGTGAGAGGCGCGACCGAGGCCGCCGCGGCATGAAGCGGTCGGAGTGGTTCCGCTTCGCGGAGAAGGCGCGGCTGGCGATCGAGAACTCGCAGCAGGCCGAGCCGGGGAGCGGGACCTCGGGCATCGAGCTCGAGCTCAACATCCTCGACCGCGCCCTGGCGCCGGTCGAACGGGTGGGCTTCGGGCCGGAGAGCCGATCCTTCTCCGACTACCTGCTCGAGGAGGGCCTGCCTTCGTGGGCGCGCGGCCGCTTCCAGCTCGAGGTCTTCAGCTGGATGACCGAGCTGACGACCGAGCCATGCTTCTCGGCGCGGGCAACCGCGGCGCAGGCGCGGCTCCTCGAGGGCGTCCTGTTGGACACCCTGGTCGCCATCGGCCACGGTTTCGGAACCGACCTGCTGGCCCTCCACGGCAACATCCCGCAGCGGCTCGCGGTCTCCGAAGCCAGCATTCCCGACGGCTGGAACCTCGCCCGCAGCAGGTACCTCCAGCGCTGCGTGGCCCTCTACGGCCAGCAGCTCGCCACCGCCGGCATCCACACCAACCACAGCCTCCCCGAGAGCCTGCTGGCCTGGGACTTCATCCACCTGCCCCTCGCCGAGCGCAAGGGGCGGACCGTCGAGGACCACCGCAACCGGGAGATCATCCGCCTGACGCGCCTGCTGCGGCCGTACTGCCCGGTCTTCATCGCCGTCAGCGCGGCCTCGCCCTTCGCGGGCGGCGAGGTCGACGGAGCGCCCTGCATCGTGCTGACGAACGAGGACTCGAACCGCCTGCTCGCCTTCCCGAACCCTCCGGAGCTCGACCTGCCGGGGCTTTACGCCAGCCACCGTGACTACCTGGAGATCTCCTACCGGCTCGTGCGCAGCGGGGTGCGCTTCGGCGCCAACAACTGGACGCCGGTCCGCGCCCGCTCCGACGTCGACCCGGTGCGCCGGAACATCATGGCCACCAGCGACCAGCTGCGCGAGCTCTACCGGCGCGGGATCTACCCGACCCGGACCCACGGCGGCCTCGACGAGGCCGAGCGGGCGGTGGTGATCGAGAACCTGTGCGCGCGGGTCGACCTGCCGATGAACCGGGTCGAGGTGCGGACCGACGAGGGCGGCGACAGCCTCGAGCTGTCGGTGGCCAAGGTGAGCTTCAAGGACCTGTTGATGCTTCGCATCTACGGCGACCCCGGGCACGGCGCGGGCTTCGCCTACGACGCCACGGACGTCGCGCGCGCGCGCCGCAACGAGGAGGCCGCGGCGCGGCGCGGGCTCGAGGCGGTGCTCGAGCACCCGCACGGGGGGCATCGGGTTTCGGCGCGCAGCCTCCTCGGGGAGCTCCTCGAGAGCCTCCAGCCTCTGGCCGAGGCCCTCGGCGCCGCCGCGGAGCTCGAGCCCCTGCGTGAGATGGCGGCGGGCGGAGACAACCCGGCGG
>JALOKS010000157.1 GCA_025456385.1 Thermoanaerobaculales bacterium
CTCCTCAACCGGGCGCCGACCCTCCACCGCCTCGGCATCCAGGCCTTCGAGCCGGTGCTCGTCGAGGGCAAGGCGATCAAGATCCACCCGCTGGTCTGCGCCGCCTACAACGCCGACTTCGACGGCGACCAGATGGCGGTGCACGTGCCGCTGTCCCCCAAGGCGCAGCTCGAGGCGCACATCCTGATGCTGTCGGCGCGCAACATCCTGTCGCCGGCGAGCGGCCGGCCGCTCGCCGTGCCGTCGCAGGACATGGTCATCGGCGTCTACTACCTGACCACCGAGAACCCCCTCGGCGTCGGCGCGGACAAGAAGTTCGCCACGCCCGAGGACGTCTTCCTGGCCTACCACGCCGGCGTGGTCGGCACGCAGGCCCCCATCCAGCTCCGCTACTCGGGCCGCCTGATCGATCTCGTCGCCCAGGGCGGCAGCCAGGACATGCTCCACGCCGACATGATCGAGGTCGAGGACATGCTCCTCGAGACCACGGTCGGGCGGGTGCTCTTCAACATGCGGCTGCCCGAGGAGCTGCCGTACATCAACGGCCAGCTGCGCAAGAAGGGCCTCCAGAACCTGGTCGCCTTCTCGTTCATGAAGATGGGCCACGAGCCGACCGTGAAGCTGCTCGACAACCTCAAGGAGATCGGCTTCGAGTACGCGACCAAGTCAGGGCTGTCGTTGTCGTCGCATGACATGGTGATTCCCGAGAACAAGGCCCGCAAGCTCGAGCTCGCCTACGAGGAGGTCGACCGGGTCGAGGACCAGCGGCGCAAGGGCCTGATCACGGCCGGCGAGCGCCACAACAAGATCATCGACATCTGGCACCGCGTCACCGAGGACGTCGCCAAGGAGATGTTCAGCCAGATGTCCTCGCTGGACCTCGAGTCGGGAGAGTTCAACCCGATCTACATGATGGCGGACTCCGGCGCCCGCGGCTCCCGCGAGCAGGTGCGCCAGCTCGCCGGCATGCGCGGCCTGATGGCCAAGCCCTCGGGCGAGATCATGGAGACCCCCATCACCGCCAACTTCCGCGAGGGTCTGTCGGTCCTGCAGTACTTCATCTCGACCCACGGCGCCCGCAAGGGCCTCGCCGACACCGCCCTCAAGACCGCCGACTCGGGCTACCTGACGCGGCGCCTGGTCGACGTGTCCCAGGACGTGATCGTGGTCGAGCACGACTGCGGCACCGACAACGGCATCGAGGTCTCGGCGATCACGGAGGGCGGCGAGATCCTCGAGCAGCTGCGCGATCGCGTCGTCGGCCGGGTGGCGGCCGAGGACGTCTACGACCCCATCGAAGAGACTCTCATCTGCTCGGTCAACACGGACATCACCGAGGACATCGCGAGCCAGATCCAGGAGGCAGGCATCGAGCGGGTACGCATCCGCTCCGCCCTGACCTGCGAGACCGAGCGCGGCGTCTGCCAGCTGTGCTACGGGCGCATGCTCGCGAGCGGCCGCATGGTCGAGATCGGCGAGGCGGTCGGCATCATCGCCGCGCAGTCGATCGGCGAGCCCGGCACCCAGCTCACGATGCGGACCTTCCACTACGGCGGCACCGCGACCCGCGGCACCGAGTCGTCACGCCACGTCGCCAACCACGCCGGCCGCATCAAGTTCCTCAACATCGCGGCGGTCGACAACAAGGACGGCGAAACGGTCGCCATCTCCCGCACCGGCAAGCTGGTCATCCTCGACGATCGCCAACGCGAGAAGGAGCGCTACTCGGTGGCCTACGGCTCGCACCTCCTGGTGGTTGACGGCGAGGAGGTCGACTCGGGCACCCCGCTCGTCGAGTGGGACCCCTTCACCTCGTCGATCCTGACCGCGATCTCCGGCAAGGTGAAGTTCCACGACCTCGTCGAGGGCGAGAACGTGCGCGAGGAGATCGACAAGCTCACCGGCCACGCGCACAAGATCGTCATCGAGCCCCTGGGCTCCGGCAAGCGGATTCCGACCATCGAGGTGGTGGGGGGCGGCCGCGGCAAGAATCGCGAGACGCGCCGCTACCAGCTCCCCATCGGCTCCCACCTCGCGGTGAACGAGGGCGACGACCTGTCGTCCGGCGACGTCCTGGCCAAGATCCCGCGCGAGATGTCGAAGACCAAGGACATCACCGGCGGTCTGCCGCGGGTCGTCGAGCTCTTCGAGGCCCGCAAGCCGAAGGACCCGGCCGTGGTATCGGAGATCGACGGCCGCATCCGCATCACCGAGCCGGTCCGCGGCCAGCGCCGGATCGTTGTCGAGGGCGAGAGCGACGAGCACCGCGAGTACTCGATCCCCCGCTACGCCCACGTGTCGGTGCAGGAGGGCGAGTTCATCCAGGCGGGCGATCCCCTCACCGAGGGCGCCGTCAACCCGCACGACATCCTCTCGATCCTCGGCGAGAAGGAGATGCAGCGCCACCTGGTGGACAAGATCCAGGAGGTCTACCGGTCGCAGGGCGTGGCCATCAACGACAAGCACATCGAGGTCATCGTCCGCCAGATGATGCGCTTCGTGAAGGTGGTCGACCCGGGCGACACCGACTTCCTGCTCGAGCAGCAGATCCCGCGCTACCTCTTCGAGCGCGAGAACGACCGGGTGACCGAGGCCGGCGGCGAGCCGGCGACCGCGGCCTCGCTGCTGCTCGGCATCACCAAGGCCTCGCTCGCCACCGAGAGCTTCATCTCGGCGGCCTCCTTCCAGGAGACCACCCGCGTCCTGACCGAGGCCGCGGTCTCCGGCAAGGTGGATAACCTCCACGGGCTCAAGGAGAACGTGATCGTCGGCCGGCTCATCCCCGCCGGCACCGGCGCGCCGCGCTACCGCCGCACCCTGATCGACCCGGTCCCGGCCGACGAGATCGAGGCCCGCGCAGAGCCGGACAGCCTCTACCGCGAGATGACCGAAGCCGCGACCGCCCTCCTCGAGGCGCGCGGCGACGCGCTCCTCGGCGACGCCTGAGCCGCGGCCGGCTGCAGGAATCTTCACCGGCCGCCCCCCCCGGGGGGGGGTGGCCGTTTTTGTTTTCTGTCCCGCTTCCGCTCCTGCGTCCGCGTCCGCCCCCGGGGATCGCCGACGGCCAACCGTGTCCGGGACGGCTGCCGCTGCCCGCTGTCTCGGATCCTGCCACTCTGGCATCGGACGCGGACTCGGACGCGGACCCGGACACCCAAGGCGGGCCCCCCGAAACGCCCTTGCCCCGCTTGACAGAACCGGGCATTGCCGGTATTCTTCCGCGGCTCTGGCTCAGAACCGGGGCGCCTATGTTCGCGGGGTTGCCGGGTGGCACCCCCATCCGGATTCAGAAACCCGAGCAGGGAGCGATCATGCCGACGATCTCGCAGCTGGTCCGAGAGGGCCGCAGGATGTCGACCGACAAGACGAAGAGCCCGGCGCTGCAGTCCTGTCCGCAGCGGCGCGGGGTCTGCACGCGCGTCTTCACGACCACGCCCAAGAAGCCGAACTCGGCGCTCCGCAAGGTCGCCCGCGTGCGTCTGACGAACGGCATCGAGGTCACGGCGTACATCCCGGGTGAGGGACACAACCTGCAGGAGCACTCGCAGGTCATGATCAGAGGCGGGCGCGTCAAGGATCTGCCGGGCGTCCGCTACCACATCATCCGCGGCACCATGGACAGCCAGGGTGTCGAGGGCCGCCGCCAGCGCCGCTCGAAGTACGGCGCCAAGCGGCCCAAGAACTAGGAGGGGCTCGATGCCTCGGCGTGCAAGCATCGACAAGCGCGAGGTCCTGCCGGACCCGGTCTACAACTCGCGCCTGGTCACCAAGTTCATCAGCAACGTCCAGACCCGCGGCAAGAAGTCGGTGGCCGAGCGGATCTTCTACGGCGCCCTGGGCCTGATCGAGGAGCGCACCGGCGACGACCCGCTGAAGGTCTTCAAGCGTGCGGTCGAGAACTCGAAGCCCCAGGTCGAGGTCAAGTCGCGCCGGGTCGGCGGCTCCACCTACCAGGTCCCGGTCGAGGTCAGCAGCGACCGCCAGCAGGCGCTGGCGATCCGTTGGCTGATCGGCTTCTCCAAGGCGCGGCACGAGAAGACCATGATGCAGAAGCTCGCGGGCGAGTTCCTCGATGCCGCCGGCAACCGCGGCGGCACGATCAAGAAGCGCGATGACACCCATCGCATGGCCGAGGCGAACAAGGCGTTCGCCCACTATCGCTGGTAGCGGAGGCTCTCAGGCTCGTTTCGTCGAGTGCGCAGGAGATCTTTGAAAACATGTCCCGTGTCATTCCCCTCGCTCAGGTCCGTAATATCGGCATCATGGCCCACATCGATGCCGGTAAGACGACGACTACCGAGCGTGTGCTCTACTACACGGGCATCAACTACAAGCTCGGCGAGGTCCACGACGGCACCGCCACCATGGACTGGATGCCGCAGGAGCAGGAGCGCGGCATCACCATCACCTCCGCCGCGACGACCTGCTTCTGGCGCGATCACCGCATCAACATCATCGACACCCCCGGCCACGTCGATTTCACGGCCGAGGTCGAGCGCAGCCTGCGCGTCCTCGACGGCGCGGTGGCGGTGTTCTGCGCGGTCGGCGGCGTCGAGCCGCAGTCGGAGACGGTGTGGCGCCAGGCCGACCGCTACCGGGTGCCGCGGGTGGCCTTCGTCAACAAGATGGACCGCATCGGCGCCGACTTCGGCGGCGTCGTCAGCCAGATCCGCACCAAGCTGAAGGCCAACGCGGTCCCGATCCAGGTCCCCCTCGGCAGCGAGGACGCCTTCGCGGGCGTCATCGACCTCGTGCGCCTGAAGGCCTTCCACTACAAGGAGGAGACCCTCGGCGCCGAGTACGAGGAGGAGGCGATCCCCGACAACCTCCGCGCCGAGGTCGAAGCCTGGCGCGAGCGCATGCTGGAGGCGGTCGCCGAGACCTCCGAGGAGCTCCTCGAGCGCTACCTGGCCTCCGGCGCCCTCGACGAGGAGCAGCTGCTCAAGGGCCTGCGGATCGGCACCGTCGCCGGCACCCTGGTGCCGGTGCTGTGCGGCTCGGCCTTCAAGAACAAGGGCGTGCAGCCCCTGCTCGACGCGGTGGTGGACTTCCTGCCGTCGCCGCTCGACATCCCGCCGATCCAGGGCTTCCTGCCGGAGGGCGCCAAGGGCAGCACGGTGCGCCACGCCGACGACGACGAGCCGCTGGCCGCCCTGGTCTTCAAGATCATGACCGACCCCTTCGTCGGACGCCTGGCCTTCATCCGCCTCTACTCGGGCAGCCTGGCGACCGGCAAGTCCGTGATCAACGCCGGCACCGGCAAGTCGGAGCGCATCGGCCGCCTGCTGAAGATGCACGCCAACAAGCGCGAGGAGATCTCCGAGGTCTTCGCCGGCGACATCTGCGCGGTGGTCGGGCTGCGCAACGCCGCCACCGGCGACACCATCTGCGACCGCAAGCACCCGATCATCCTCGAGGCCATGCAGTTCCCGGAGCCGGTGATCGCGGTCGCCATCGAGCCCCGCACCAAGGCCGACCAGGACAACCTCGGCGCGGCCCTCGAAAAGCTCACCCAGGAGGACCCGACCTTCCGCGTCGCGGTCGACCCGGAGACCGGGCAGACCATCATCTCCGGCATGGGCGAGCTGCACCTCGAGATCATCGTCGATCGCCTCACCCGCGACTTCAAGATCGGCGCCAAGGTCGGGCGGCCGCAGGTCGCCTACCGCGAGGCGATCACCCGCGAGGCCGAGGGCGAGGGCCTGTTCGTGCGGCAGACCGGCGGCCGCGGCCAGTACGGCCACGCCAAGATTCGGATCTGGCCGCTGACCGACGGCGTCGAGTTCCACTTCGACAACGAGATCACCCAGGGCGTGATCCCGCGCGAGTTCATCCGCCCGGTCGAGCTCGGGATCCGCGAGGCGATGGACCGCGGCGTCCTCGCCGGCTACCAGATGACGGGCGTCGGCGCGGCGCTCTTCGACGGCTCCTTCCACGAGGTCGACTCGTCGGAGATCGCGTTCAAGGTGGCGGGCTCGATGGCCTTCCAGGACGCCGCCCGCAAGGCGCGCCCGGTGCTGCTCGAGCCCGTGATGGAGGTCGAGGCGGTCACTCCCGAGGAGTACCTCGGCGACGTGATCGGCGACCTCAACCGGCGCCGCGGCCGGGTGCTCGGCATGGAGTCGCGCTCCGGCTACCAGGTCGCGACGGTCCACGTTCCCCTGTCCGAGATGTTCGGCTACGCCACCGATCTGCGCTCGCAGACCCAGGGGCGGGCCACCTACAGCATGCAGTTCGACCACTACGACGAGGTGCCCCAGCCGATGGCTGAGGCGATCGTCGCCCGCGTCACCGGGATGACGGCGTAAGGAGGCAGGAATGGCCAAGGCGAAGTTCGAGCGGACGAAGCCGCACGTGAACATCGGGACCATTGGTCACGTGGACCATGGGAAGACGACGTTGACGGC
>JALOKS010000158.1 GCA_025456385.1 Thermoanaerobaculales bacterium
CTACCACGAGATCTCAGGGGCTCGGCGGCAGCTCCGGGGCTTCCACGGCGAGGGCAGCCGCGTCGGCGGCGATGGCGGCGGCGATCCCCTCCGCCGAGCGCGACAAGGCCTCGACCAGCGCCTCCACCGAGGGCCCAGCGACCGGGGTCGTCGCCTGGTAGGTCCGCCGCAGCAGCGGCGTCTCGAAGCGGCGCCGAGCCGGGTCTCGGAGCTCGATCTCGAGGCGCAGCTCGGCCAGCGGCCCGCCGGGGGCGTCCAGCTGCCCGCAGCTCAGGACCGTCCCGGACACCAGCACCCTTGGCCGCCCCGGGCTCTCCGGGCCGAGCTCGATCGCCAGCTTCTGCTGCACCAGCTCGCCGAGGGCGCCCGCCCAGCGCGCGGTCCGGAAGTGCTCGACCCGGGTCGGCGACGCGCGGATGAGAATGCGATCGCCCGCCAGGACCCCGGTCGTCGCCAGCCGCTCGACCTCGAAGTTGAGCGTGGCTCCGGCCTCTCCCGAGCGCTCGACGGACAGCGTGTAGTAGTCGAGCTTCGGCGCCGAGGCGCAGCCGGCCAGGACCGCCAGTGTGAGGACGATGCTCTTCGAGACGCTCATCACGGTCCCCCATCCTCGCGCCCGCTCTTCGAGCGGCCGCGGATCAGGGCCTCCGGCCGCTCGGCCAGGGTCTGCGACAGGCGCTTGAGGTTCGCGGTCGTGTCGCGCAGGTTGCGGATGATCTCCTGCAGTGCCGGCCGCTCCTCGTCGACCAGGTCGTCGAGGTTGCCGCCGGTCGCCTCCAGATGATTGACCGCGGCCGCGAGCGACGCCGCCAGCTCCTCGGCCCGGGACCCGGTCGCGGCCGTCAGGCGCTCGAGGTTGAGAAGGGTGGCGTTGAGCGGTGGCCGGTTCTCCGCCACGGCCGCGTTGATCTCCGTCAGCAGCTCCTCCGCCGCGGCCTCGAGCGCGGCGAGCCTCGCCACCACCTCGGCGACCGTGCCGCGGTTGTCGGCGATCAACGAGCTCAGACCGCGCGCCGCCTCCGAGCCGTCCCTGAGTGTCTCCTGCAACGTGACCATCAGCTCGCCCAGATCGACGGCGTCGGGGCTCTCCCCCTCCGCCACCCCCGGCGGCGTGCCGCCGACCAGCACGATCACACTGTCCAGCAGGACCTCGAGCCTGGCGGTGAGGCCTGCGAGGTCGGGGAGCTCGAAAAGGCCGCCGCTGCCGGTGTGCGACAGCAGCCTCTCCCCGCTCGCGAGCAAGGGCGCGTCGGCCTCGCCGGTCGAGATCTCGAGGTGCTTCTCGGCGGTCAGCGACACCTGCTCGATGGTGGCGACGCTCGCCCGGTTCACCGGGATGGCGCCGTCGACCTCGGCGGTGACCAGGATCCGGGTGCGGTCCGTCGGGTCGGGCACGATCGCCACCACCCGGCCGATGCGGACGCCGCCGAAGCGGACGTCCGCCCGCAGGTTCAGGCCGATGATGTCGGTGAAGCTCGCCTGGTAGCGGACCAGGCCCTGCTCGGGCGGCCGGCAGCCCCTGATGACGGCCAGGAAACCGACCAGAATGGCGACGCTGGCGAGCACCAGCAGCCCGGCCTTGATCTCGGTCGCGGTGAACTCAGTCTTCGTCGCTGGCATGCTCCCTCGCGTTCCCATCGAGCCCGGTCAGCGCCCGGGCGTACGCCGCGCCGTCGGAAGCTTCCTCGTCCGCCCGGCGCGCGAAGAACTGCCGGATGTACGGGTGGTCCGAGCTCTGCAGCTCGGCCGGCGTCCCGATGCCGGCCACGCGCCCACGCTCCAGCATACAGACGCGGTCGGCGATCAGCTGCACGCTCTCCATGTCGTGGGTGACCACCACGCTCGTGAGCTCGAAGGTGTGCTGCAGCTTCCGGATCAGGTTGTCGATCCCGGCGGCGACGATCGGGTCGAGCCCGGCCGAGGGCTCGTCGTAGACGATGATCTCGGGGTCCATGGCCATCGCCCGCGCGATGCCCGCCCGTTTCTTCATGCCGCCGCTGAGCTCCGACGGAAGGTAGTCGCCGAAGCCGCCGAGGCCGACCAGCTCGAGCTTGATCCGGGTCATGATCTCGATCGTCGAGCTCTCGAGGTCGGTGTGCTCCCGCAGGGCCAGGGCGACGTTGTCGGCCACCGTCATCGAGTTGAAGAGGGCGGAGCCCTGGAAGCAGACGCCGATCTTCCGCCGCAGCTCGATCCGCTCGTCCTCCGACAGCGCCGTGAGCTCGCGCCCGCCGATCCGGATGCTGCCGGCGGCGGGCTCGACGAGGCCCACCAGGGCCCGGATCAACGTCGTCTTGCCCGAGCCCGAGCCGCCGACGATGACAAAGGTCTCGCCCCGGCGAACCTCGAAGCTGACCCCGTCGAGCACCCGGCGGTCGCCGAAGGCGACGGCCAGGTCCTCGACCTCGATGAGCGGTGCGTCCGTCCTCACCATGATCACGCGTAGTAGAAGAGCACGGTGAAGACGAGATCGATGATGATGATGAGGAAGATCGAGGTCACGACCGACGAGGTGGTCTTGCGCCCGACTCCCTCGGCGCCGCCCTCGACCTGGAAGCCGCGGTAGACGCCGACCCAGCAGATGGCGACTCCGAAGAAGAGGCTCTTGGTGAGGCCGGCGGCGAGGTCCTTCTCGGACAGCGCCCGCACCGTTTCCTCGAGGTAGATCGCCGAGTCCACGCCGACGATCATCACGCCGGCCACCCAGCCGCCGAAGATCATGATCAGCATGGCGATCACGGTCACGCACGGCACCGCCAGCACCATGGCGAGGAACTTCGGCACCACCAGGAACTTGACCGGGTTGAGGCCCATCACCTCGAGGGCGTCGATCTCCTCGCCCACCTTCATGGTTCCGATCTCGGCGGTGATGGCCGAGCCGCTGCGCCCGGTCATCAGCACCGCGGTCATGAGCGGTGCGAGCTCCCGCAGAGCCGACACCGCCACCAGGGTCGCGATGAAGCGGTTCGCACCCCAGCGATCGAGGGTGTAGGAGGACTGGAGGGCGATGATGACGCCGATCAGGAAGCAGATGAGCCCAACGATCGGCAGCGAGCGGACCCCGAACTCCACCAGGTGCTCGACTGCGCTGCGCACCCGCAGGCCCTTGCCGCGAAGCGGCGCGGCGATCATCCACCGCACCGTGTCGACCATCAGGACGGAGATCCGCGCCCCAGCCGCGAGCTGGCTCAAGGCCCAGCGCCCGACGGCTCCGACGAGGCCCGTCATGGCCCGCGGCGGATCTCGAAGATCGTGTCCAGGCGGGTGAGCTCGAGCACCTTCATGACCGGCGGAGAAGGCTGCGCCAGGATGAAGCGCGTGCCGTGCTCGCGCGCGCGCCGGAAGCCCTCGACAAGGGTCGCGACGCCGGACGAGTCCATGTACGCGACGCCCGCGAGGTCGAGCTCGAGCCCGTCCGGCGCACCCGGCACAGCGCTCATGATCGCGGTCCTCAGGTCGGGCGACGTGGAGAGGTCCACCTCGCCGCGCACCGTGAGGATCGTGGTGCCGTCGTACTGGCTCTGGTCGATCTGAAGGCCCATGCCCTGCCCCTCACTCCTCGATCCGCGCCCGCAGGATGACGCAGTTGCCTGCCTCCCGTCCAGGGCAGAAGAGCACCTCGTCGAAGGCCCGGTGCATCAGCTGGACGCCGAGCCCGCCGGGTCGCAGGTGGTCCGGGTCGGGCGGTTCGAGGGGCCGCGCCTCCAGCCCGGCGGAAGGGCACGGCGCGCCGTCGTCGCACAGCCGGACCTCGATGAGGCCAGCGCCCGACGTCATGGCGAGCCGCACGACGCCGTCGCAGCGGCCGCCGTAGGAGTGGCGGATCGCGTTGGAGCACGCCTCGTCCACCGCCAGCACCATGCCCTCCGCCCTCTCCCCGCCGACACCGCTCGTCTCGAGCCAGGCGCGCACCAGGACCCGGACGCAGGCCAGCAGCCTCGGTTCCGAGCGCAGCTCGAGCCGCAGCTCCTCACTCATGGCCGGAGTACCGCATCGCGATCAGGGTGCAGTCGTCGTGAGCCGGAAGCGGCGAGCAGAAGGCGTCCACATCCCCGATCACAGCTTCGATCAGACGCCGCGGGCCGCCGTGGGCGTTCTCGCGCGCCACCTTCAGCAGGTTGTCGAGCCCGTACTCCTCGGCACCGCCGGCGTCGCTGCCCAGGGTCCCGCCAGCGCGAGCCTCGACGATCCCGTCCGTGAACAGGAGCAGGCTGTCGCCGGCTTCGAACTCCATCACCTCGTCCTTCCAGGAGGCCGTGGCAAGCACCCCGATCGGCGGGCCCGAGGCCTCGAGCATCGCCGCCGCTCCCCCGTCCGACACCCGCAGCAGCGGGTGGTGGCCGGCGTTCGCCCCCAGCGCGCGGCCGGTCTCGAGGTTCAGCGCCACCGCCGCCACCGTGCAGAAAAGGCCGCGCCTGCTGCGCGCGACCAGCCCCTCGTTGAGGCGTGCGAGGACCTCCGCGGGGGAGCCGGCACCCTGCGAGCAGAGCCGGAACTCGGCCAGCAGCTGCGCCATCGTCAGCGCCGCCGGCACGCCCTTGCCGCTGACGTCGCCGATGAGCATGCCCACGCGGTCCGCGTCGATGCGCACGAAGTCGTAGAAGTCGCCGCCGACGATCCGGGCCGGCCGCGTGCGCCCGTAGACCTCGAAGCGGGGATCGTCGGCAGGCCAGTCGCTGACGAGGAAGCTCTCCTGAATCGTCCACGCCGCCTCGACGTCGTGCTCGAGCCGTTGCCTCTCGAGCAGGGCGCGGTGGTTGCGGGCGTTCTCGAGGGCCAGCCCGGCAGTGCTGCCGGCAGCGGTCGCCAGCATCAGGTCGTCGTTGGTGTAGTCGTGGTCCGCGCGGTCGGTGTCGAGGTACAGAATGCCGAAGATCTTGTTGCGGGTGCGGATCGGCACGCACAGGATCGAGTTGAGCCGGAGCGCGGCCATGCTCACGCTCGGGTCCGAGCCGTCCAGCCCCCGCGCCGACTGGGTCAGCACGCTTTCGCCGCCGCGCAGCACCCGAGCGGCGACCGACTCCGCGATCTCGAACTCCCCGACGCGGGCCGTAACCTCCCGGCCTCCGGCGATGGTGTGGACGCGACCGCAGGACTCGCAGGGCAGCAGCTCCTCGTCCGGGCCGGCGAACAGCACCGCGCCGCGATGGGCGCCGATCGCATTGACGGTCGTCCGTAGGATCGTGTCAACGAGCTGGCAGGGGTCGAAGGTCGAGGCCATCGAGCTCATCAGCGTGTACGCGGCCTCCAGGAAGTCCTTGGACAGCGCGGAGGGCGCCAGCTTCTGGACTCGGCCCGCCGGGTCGACCACCGTGTGCAGGAACATGGTGCTCTCCGGCACCGCCTCCGGCTCGGCGGGTCCGATCTCGAACACCAGCTTCGTGTCGCCGATCTGGATGCGGTCGCCGTGGCGCAGCTCGGCGCTCGCCGCGCGGACGCCGTTCACCAGGGTGCCGTTGCGGCTGCCGAGGTCGCGGCAGGTGAAACGTTCACCCTCCCGTCGGACCTCGAGGTGCTGCCTCGAGGCGGCACCGTCGTGGATCACGAGCGAGCAGTGGACCGCACGGCCGATCGTGAGCAGTCCGCCGACGGCGACCCGTCGCCGCGTGTCGCCCTCGCCGGTCACGATGAAGCCGTGGTGCCTCCGCATCCTCCCTCTCCTGATGAGATCGCTGATGACGCTAACTCGCCCGGGCCGTCCGTGCAAGCCTGGGTGGGGCCTCCATGGCCGGCGGAAAGGTCGCAGAAGCTGGGGGCAAGGGACGGCGCGCGCAACCTCGGCCGGCGATCTTCGTAGCTTCGCAGCGGAACCGGGAGGTCGCGGCGGCCCGCTCCGATTCGAGACGCCGGCCTCCCTGCCGACCACGACACCGCGAAGGAGGCCGCTCCGTGAGAAAGGTCCTCGCAGCCGCCGCGATGGCCGTGGCCGCGTCGGCCGCCGCCGAGTACCCGATCAACGACCTGGTCGCCGCCGCGCGGTGCGGCGACCTCCACGCGGTCCACCGTCTGCTCGCCGACGGCGCGGCGACCGAGGCCCGGGACTCCAGAGGCTTCACCGCCCTGCACTGGGCGGCGCTCCGCGGCCACTGGCGCGTGGTGGACGAGCTCGTGGAAGCCGGCGCGCCCGTGAACGCCGCCGCGGCCGACGGCAGCACACCCCTCCACGGCGCGTCCCACCACGACCAGCCCGAGGCCGTGCGCCTGCTCCTCGATGCCGGCGCCGATCCTCGAAGGACAGACGTGCTCGGGCTCACGCCGCTGCACGTGGCCGCGCGCCGCGGCTGCTTCGAGGTCGCAGCCGTGCTGCTCTCGCGCGGCGCCGATCCGGACGCCCTCACCCGCGACGGGCGCACGCCGCTGCACCTCGCCTCCGATGCCGACCACCG
>JALOKS010000468.1 GCA_025456385.1 Thermoanaerobaculales bacterium
GCTCCACGGCGCGATGGCCCTTCTGGTAGTCGAAGCGGAAGAGCGTGACCTCCACGTCCTCCAGAGCGCGGCCCGAGGCGCCGGAGCGCGCCGTCACCTCGTGGCCGCCGTCCACCTCGCGGGTCAGCAGCACGAGGTCCGAGAGCAGGAAGTTGACGGCCACCCGCTGATTGCCCGCCTCGGCGAAGTCCGCGCGCAGGGAGGCCGCGATCAGCCAGGCCCCTGCTCCGCCGAGGGACGGCGTTTCATAGGTCTGGTGTGAACGGAGGTCCTTCGTGACGGGGAGCTCGACGGACCACGCTGCGTCAGGGGGCGCAGCCATGATCCCCTCGGCCTCGCGGTAGGAGGGCAGCAGGCTGAAATCCTCGGCGCGCGCGATGAAGTCGACGAGGTCGTAGCGCCAGGCCCGGAGGTACAACCGCTCGAGGTTGCGGTGGGTGATCAGCAGGGACCGCCTGTCGGGACCGTCTGCCGCCATGGCGGCGAGCTCGTAGGCGGGGGCCTCGAGGTCGGCGACGAGGTGCGCGCAGCGCCGGCCGCCGATGCTCCCGGGGTGGCGGTCGCGGCCGGCGCCGGCGGTGGCCCTCGCCTCGATCAGCGCGGTGGCGTGCGGCGCCTGCCGCTGCATCTCGGCGAGCACGGCCTGGCCCGCGGACCACCACTCGAGGCTGCGGTCGAAGCGTCCGAGCACCGCCGCCAGGTGCTCGCGGACAAGGCTGCGGTCCTCCTCCGCACTCAGGGCCTCGTGCAGCCGCCGGGCGAGCTCGAGCCGCGCCTCGAGCGCGGCCTCCGGCCGCCGGTGGGATCGGTGCCAGGTCTCGAGGTCGCGCAGGATCGCGGTGATCTTCCGCACCGGGTGGACCTCGGGATCGCCGAGGTCCGGGTCATCGGCCGCGGCGGGCCCTGCCGCGAGGAGGTCCGCGACGTCGAGGCGGTGGAGCTCGTTCGACTCCTCGGGGCTCCACAGCGAGCTGTCGGCCAGCAGCTCAACCCACAGGTAGGAGACCGCGTCCCGCAGCGTGCCCCTGATGCGCGGCGGGAAGTTGTTCTGCTCGAGGTAGCGGGCGAGCTCGCCCAACGGCTCGCTCCCCCACTGCTCGCGCCGCGCCCACAGCTCGAGGTAGGCGCGGTCCGCCGCCTCGACGATCTGCTCCATGGTCCACTTTCCCAGCTCGAGCTCGCCGGCAGCCTCCACCCGCTCGCGCTGGCGGATCTCCCACCCGTAGGCCCTCGCGTAGGTGGCGAGCGCATCGGCGTAGGTGAGCTCGAGGACGGCGCGCGACACCGGATCCTCGGGCCACGCCTGCTCCTTCAGGAAAAGCACGGCGGTCTCGTAGCCGTGCAGGCCCATGCGCAGCTTGGTGGCTTCCACCAACGCCCGGGTCCAGGCCGGTGCGTCGCCAGCCCGGCGCGCTTCCTCGAGGATGGCCGTCACGGTGCTGAAGGCGGCCTCGAACTTCTGCTCCGAGATCAGACGGTCGACGTCGTTCCAGGTCACGGCGCCTCCAGCTTCAGGAGTCGGCGCGGTCGTGCCGGGCGGCGTCACGCCGCCCGGCCCGGGAGCCGTCAGCGCCTGGAGCGCCGCGGCTGCCGCCACGACAACGAGGATGGCGGTGAGGAGGATCGTCGGGCGCGAGCTGCGGTGCTGCGGTGCGTGGTGCATAGCACCAGTTTAGACACGAGTCGCGCGAACAAGTTCCCACGACCCTCCGCCGACCCGGGTTGACCGCCAGCTCGACCCGCGCGGCAGCGGCCGGGCGCAGTCGCGCCCGGCCCACTCGCCTCCCGGCCGCCGCCTGTCAGCGCTTCGGCGCTTCCCAGATCGCGAGCTGCTCGGGGGTCATCTCGGTGTCTCGGCTCCAGATGGCGTTGGCGGCGACCACCGCGTCGTCGTCAGAGGCCAGCGCGTCGAGAAGCTCGAAGGCCCGCTCGCCCTCCTCCGGCGTCCCGAGCCAGCGCACGGTGTTGAGCCCGACGATCGCCTCGCAGCGGAACCGCCGATCGGGGGCGGACGCGGCCGCCTCGAGCAGCGCGCTCCGCCCGGCGTCGACAATCGAGTCGCTGAGGTCGGTCGCGGTGATCTTCTCCGCGGTCCGCAGCCGCTGCGGCGCGACCTCGCCGATCACGACCGAGGCCAGCAGGGCGAGCTCGAGGTCGCCGTCGGCCACCGCCCGCTGGTAGAGGCCGCGCGCACCGAGGTGAACACAGGCCAGCCCGACCAGGTCGTTGATGACCACCACGTCCTCCTGGCGCAGCAGCCGGCCGAGCCGGATCGCGCGGCGGAAGTCGGACATCGCGGCCTCCGAGCCGCGTGACATAGCCGTCCAGCGGGTAGATCTCGGGGTAGAACTCCATCACCGCCCGGTCGCACCACGGCTCGGCCTCGGCAAGCAGCGGGTGGTCCGCCGGAAAGACCTTGCCGATCCACTCGGGGCCGTCGATCCTCTCCCGGCGGGCGCGCTCGAGCTCCTCCGCCCGGGGACCGATCTCTTTCGTGAACTGCGCGAACCACTCGGCGGCGTTGCCGTCACCGGTTCCCAGCGGCGCCACGAGGTCGAGATCGGTGCGGAACCGGATCGGCCACTCCGCGGCCGTGGGGCAGCTCCAGCAGGGAACCTCGAGAGCACGCGGATCGAGGGTCCGCGGCGGCGGGACGAAGCCGCTCGCCGCCGCGGATGGACCCGGGCCCAAGCTCCGGTCGATGAGGCGGGCCCCCAGGGAGCCCGCCAGGACCACCAGCAGAGCCGCGGCGGCGAGCACGGGCAGACGGGCGGACGACGGTCTGAGTGCGGTCATGACGGGTTCCTTTCATCCTCGGGAGCCCGCGTCTGGCTCCCGGCGTGCGTCCGGCCGAGCAGCGGCCGCGCCGACGCCGCGATTCGCAGCGGCTGCAGCTGTCCCGCGGCGTCACCCTCGACGACCTCCTGCACCGGCTGGGGCCTCGGCGCCGAGGCCTGAGCCGGGCTCCGCGGCGTCGACAGCAGGAGGTGGCCTGCGACCAGGCACGCGACCACCACTGCCCAGGCCAGCCGCAAGCCGCGGCTGGCCCAGACCCGGGCCCAGACATCGCCCCCCGAGGCCAGCTTCGCGGCGGCTGCCGCCAGCGCCCGCGCGCGCAGCTCGGGCGGCGGCGGAGGCGGCGCGAGGCCACGCAGGAACGAGCTCTCGGCCTGTGGTCGATCCGGCTTCATGGCTCGCCCCCCATGATCGTGCGGAGCTTCGCGACGCCGCTGCGGTAGCGGCTGGCCGCGGTGAACC
>JALOKS010000159.1 GCA_025456385.1 Thermoanaerobaculales bacterium
CGGCCGACCCGGTAGGCCCGCGCCGCGGCCGACAGGCCGCGCAGCATGCGGCTGCGGCGCTCGCGCGCGTTGAGCCGCTCGAGCTCGGCGAGGGGCAGGGCCTCGGCGCCGAGCTCGGTCGCCAGCTCGGCGAGCAGCGCGGCCACCCGCTCCGTGTTCTCCGGCCGCGTGCCCACGCTCGCCGACGCCACCCACGCCCCGCCGGGCACGGCGCGCACCCCGGCGCCGAGGCGGTAGGCCAGGCCTTCGCGCTCCCGGATCACGGCCGTCATGCGATCCGTGAGCGCATCCATCGCCATCAGGAGCGGCGCCCGGTCCTCCGGTGCCACCTCGAGCATCCGCCCCCACAGGAGCGTGACCTGGGGCGCACCGCCGGCATCCTTGGCAACGCTCCCCGCGGCCGGCGGCGGGCTCGGGTAGGGACCGCGCGCCGGCGGCGCCGTCCCGCCCCCGCCGAGCACATCCTCGACCAACGCGAGGGTCTCGGCAACCGGCAGCGGCGAGGCCACCGTCAGCACCAGCCGCGGCGGCGCGAAGAAGCCGCCGGGCCAGGCGCCCCAGGCGGCGCGCAGGGCCTCCGGCCCGGGCACCGCGCCGTCCCCGGGGCCGGAGACGGGCCGCGCCAGGGGATGGCCGTCGCCGAGCAGGGCGCCGAGGAAGATCTGCTCGGCGCGCTCCGCGCCACGGCCGTCCGCCTCGCGGGACGCGCGGTGGGCGGCGACCGCCTCTCGCCAACCATCCTCGTCCCAGGCCGGGGCACGCAGGGTCTCGGCGAGCATCGTGAGCGCTGCCTCGAGCTGCGCGGCCGGCCCTTCCACCCGCACGTACGAGAAGTCGGGCACGTGGTAGCGGTTGTCGAAGGGGATCGCCGGGTCGTCGGCGGGCTTGAGGTCGAGGCCCGCCCGCCGGATCCGCGACGCGAGCTCTCGGCTGCCGCTGACGGCGCTGCCGGCGAGCAGGAGCCGGTGCATGAGGTCCGCCGCACCCGGCAGCTCGGCCGGCTCGCGGAGGCTGCGGTCGGCGACCAGGAGGTGGATCCCGAACACCTCGCTGCCCTCCTCGGGCAGGATGCCCAGCACGAGGCCGTTGTCGAGGGTCGCGACGAGGCTGCCCAGCGGCCCGGCTTCGATGTGCCCGGTGTCGGCGCTCGCAGGGACCGGCGCCGCAGGCGGCAGGGGTGCGCGCCCGGCCGGTCCGCCGCGGCCCAGCCAGGCAGCCCGGGTGCGGGCGGACGCGTCTGTGAGCATCGCCGCCGCGACCGCCCGCAGCTCGGACCCGTCGACGGTCGGCGGTGCCACCGCGTCCGCCAGCCGGCCGCGGGCGGCGGCAAGGGCCTCTCCGAAGAAGACTGCCGCGTAGTGCAGGCGCTGGTCGTTGAGCGCGCGCTCCCCCTCCCAGGCGCGCTGGACGGCCGCCGCCTCGCCGTCGCCCGGTCCGCGCGCGGCCGCCGCGAGGGCGCCGAGCGTCGCCGCGAGCAGGGACTCGGGATCGGCGCCGAGCTCCGCCTCGACCCTCAGCTCGAGCAGGTCGCGCGGGACCCGGGGCAGGCGTGCGACCGTCACGCTGCGGGCGCCGGCCGAGCGCAGGGCGGGGGTCAGCGGCCCCGACGGGTCCGCGAGCCACCGCGCCAGCACCTCGAGGCCCGTGCCCGAGCCCGCCAGGATGTTCGGTGCGGCCACCACGACCGCCAGGGTCCCGCCCGCGGGAGCCGCGGCGTGGCCGCTCATGCCGTGGCCGCCCGCCATGCCCATCGGGGGCGCAGGGCCCGCCGCGGCCGGCGGCGGCTCGGGGGCCTCCGCAGCACTCCACTCGCCCCAGCCGGGCCAGCCCACGAGGTCCTGGCGCGGCGGCAGCGGGGCCGCGGAGACCGCATCGGCGAAGGGGGCCAGCACGCGCTGCAGCCCGTCCAGGGGCAGGTCGCCGGTGACCAGGATCCGAAATCCCTCGGGGACGTAGCGCTCTCTCCAGAAGCGCATCACCTCCTCGCGGGTGGTGGCGTCGACCGACTCGGCGGTGCCGCCGACGGGATGCGCGAGGGGCGTCCCGGCCCACAGCGCGGCCCGCAGCCGCTCCTCGCCGAGAGTGTCGGGCGAGGCGTGGTCCTTTGCCAGCTCCTCGAGGATCACCTTGCGCTCCTTCTCGAAGACCTCGGCAGCGATCGTCGAGCGGAGGAGCATGCCCGCCATCAGGGCGGCCGCCGGTTCCGCCTCCTCGCGCGGCACCAGGGCGAAGAACACGGTCGCCTGCTCGCGGGTGAAGGCGTTCATGTAGGCCGACAGCCGCTCGAAGGCCTCGGTCACGCCGCGCTCGTCGAGCTCGTCGAAGCCGTCGAAGAGCAGGTGCTCGAGGTAGTGCGAGAGCCCGCCCATCCCGGGGGGCTCGTCCTGCGAGCCGGCCGGCACCGCCACGGCGACCAGAACCGTCCCGGATCCGGGCCGGGGCCACAGCACGGCCCGGACGCGCGAGGCGAGCTCGAACTCCGCCGGCCCCTGCGCCGCCACCGTCTGCCCGGCGGAGGCTGCCGCCGGCAGCGGCAGCAGCATCGCGATCGCCAGCAGAAGCGACGGGAGGATCGAGGCGCGACGAAACTTCAAGTTTTCCATGGCGAGGATTCTAGCCTGCTCCAGAGCGAAGCCTCCTCTCGCCTGCTCCCCTGGGCTCCCGATTTCGAATTTCGAATTTCGAAATGGGCGGGCGGGGGCAATTCCGAATTCCGAATTCCCAATTCCGAATTCTTCAGTGCTACCCTCCCCCCGTGGCCGAGCCCCGCGAGCTCTCATTGGCGTTGCGCGCCTTCCTCGCCGCCTACCGCTGGCACCGCATCGACCCGGTTCCCTGCGCCAGCCTGCGCCGGCCGCTCGGCGACTGCCGGGTCGCGCTCGTGAGCTCGGCGGGCCTGGTGGCGCCCGGCGACGAGCCCTTCGACGACGGTGTGCGCGGCGGCGACTGGAGCTTCCGCCTCATCCCCGCCGATGCCGATCTCGCGGCGCTCGAGGAGCACCACCGCTCGGACTCCTTCTCCCACGCCGGGATCGAGGCCGACCGCAACCTCGCCCTGCCCCTCCACCGTCTGCACGAGCTGGCGGCGGAGGGCGCGATCGGCGCGGTCGCGCCGCGGCACATCTCGCTGATGGGCTCGATCACCGCCCCGGGGCGGCTTCGCCGGGAGACCCTACCGGCGGTCGCCGACCTCCTCGCCGCCGATGGCGTCGACGTCGCGCTGATGGTCCCCGTCTGACCGGTGTGCATGCAGACCGTCGGTCTGGCACAGCAGGTCATCGAAGCGCGCGGCATCGCGACCGCGTCCATCACGCTGCTCGCCGACGTCACCCGGCGGATCAGGCCGCCGCGGGCGCTCGCCGTCCCCTACCCCCTCGGCTTCCCGCTCGGCGAGCCGAACGATCCCGGGCTGCAGACGACCGTCCTGCACGCCCTGCTCGCCCTGCTCGCCCGCGACGACGTGCCGGTGCTCGAGCCCTTCCACGGCCCGGCCGCGAGCTTTTAACGTGCGAACGTTCAAACGTTTAAACGATTGAATTCTGCTACGATGCGCCGGTGAGCGAGCTCAAGCGCCTCCTCGGTTACATGAGGCCCTACCTCGGCCAGATGGCGGCCGCCGCCGCCATGCTCGCCGTCGCCGGCGCCCTCATGTCGATGGTGGTTGCAACCCTGAAGCCCTTGGTCAACGAGGTCCTGCTCGCCCAACGACCGGCCGGGGCGGCGGCGCCCGAGGCCGCGGGGGGAATCGACCTCGTCGAGAAGATCATCGAGTGGCTGCCGGCGGCCGAGCTCTCGGCCTGGCTGCAGAGCGAGCCGACCCTCAAGGTTCCCTTTCTGCTCGTGGGATTGTTCCTCATCCGCGGCCTGCTGCTGTTCTTCGGCGAGTACCTCACCACCCGCACCGGCGCGTCCGTGATCCGCGACCTGCGCGCCGACCTCTTCGCCTCCCTGATGTATCAGGCCCCGGGTTTCTACCGCGAGCACCCGACGGGCCTCGTCATGTCCAGGCTGCTCAACGACGTGCAGCGCATCCAACGGGTCTCCACCCAGGTGCTCGCCGACCTGGTGCGGGTCGGAGCCATGGCGCCGGCGATGCTGATCCTGGTGCTGCTCTACGACTGGCGCATGACCCTGTTCGCGCTGCTGGTCCTGCCCCTCATGGCCTACCCGGTCGTGCGCCTGGGGCGCCGGCTGCGCAAGGCCTCGACGCGGTCACAGGAGCAGACCGCCGAGACCGCCAACCTCCTCAAGGAGTCGGTCACCGGCGCCAAGATCATCCAAGCCTTCGCGATGGAGGAGACGACAGTCGCGCGCTTCCTCACCGCCCTCGCGCGCCTGTTCAAGGTCGACCTCCAGGCCGGCAAGGCGGCCGCCGCCTCGGGGCCCATCGTCGAGGTCGTAGGGGCGATCGCCGGCGCGATGCTGTTCTACGTGGCCGGCACCGGCATCGCCGCGGGCACGCTCGACGCCGGCAACTTCGTGGTCGTGCTCGGCGGGCTCACCTTCCTCTTCATGTCCGCCCGCCGGTTCAACCAGGTCAACGTCGAGGTCCAGCAGGCCCTGGCCGCGGCCGCCCGGGTGTTCGCCATGACCGACTGGCCGCGCGAGGTGGCCGACCGGCCCGGCGCCGTCGATCTCGCCTCCGCGCCGCGCGAGATCCACTTCGACGGGGTCGACTTCAGCTACCCTGGCGCGGAGGGTCCGGCCCTCTCGGGGATCGATCTCCGGCTGCGGCGCGGCGAGACGGTGGCGCTGGTCGGGCCTTCCGGCGCCGGCAAGACGACCCTCGCCAATCTGATGCTGCGCTTCGCCGACCCCACCGCCGGCGCGGTGCGCATGGACGGGCACGACCTCCGCGAGCTGAGCCTGGCCTCGGTCCGCCGCAGCATCGGCCTCGTCACCCAGGAGACGATCCTCTTCGACGACACGGTGCGCGCCAACATCGCGGCCGGCCGCGCCGACGCCGACCCCGAGCGGGTGCGCGCGGCGGCGGTCGCCGCGCAGGCGGAGGGCTTCGTGAGCCAGCTGCCCGAGGGCTACGACACCCGACTCGGCGAGGGCGGTGCGCGCCTCTCCATGGGCCAGCGGCAGCGCCTGACCATCGCCCGCGCGCTCTACAAGGACCCGCCCTTCCTGATCCTCGACGAAGCGACCTCCGCCCTCGACGCCGAGTCGGAGGCCCAGGTGCAGCTGGCGATGAACGTCCTCATGCGGGGGCGCGGCAGCCTGGTCATCGCCCACCGCCTGGCCACCATCCGCGAGGCCGACCGGATCGTGGTCCTCGAGGGCGGGCGGATCGTCGAGGAGGGCGACCACCGCACGCTGCTCGCGCGCGGCGGTCTCTACGCCCGCCTGCACGAGCTCCAGTTCCGGGAGTGAGCCCTCAGGCGCCGTGCAGCGCCCGCCACAGCAGGTAGGCGGTGATTCCGAGCAGGCCGATGACCATGAAGTACTCGCGGTTGTGGACCATCCGCGCGGAGGACCACCGCGCCGGCGTGAAGTCGCGGTAGGGGCGCAGCGTCGGGAACAGTGCGGGCACCGCCCGGAAGTATCGTTCGTAGGCCTCACCGTGCTCGGCGCGCAGGCGCGCGGGCTCGACCCGCTCCTTGCGCCGCATGTAGACGCCGAGGAACCAGGCCCAGCCGGCCACCAGCGCCGCCCAGCCCAGGCCGTTCGGGAGGTTGACCATGATCACCACGCCGGTGAGGATCAGGAAGCGGCCGAGGTAGAGCGGGTTGCGGGTGTAGCGGTAGGGGCCGGCGGTCATCAGCTCCTTGGTCTTGAGCAGGAGCCCCGACGACCAGAAGCGGATGCTCTCGCCGAGCGCGACGAGCACGAAGCCCGCCGCGACGCTGACGGCCGTCGGCTTCGCGAACGCGATCAGGAGCACGATGATCGCGAACAGCCCCGCCAGCCGCACCACGCCGAGGACCCGGTTGTACTCGCGCTCGCTCATGGAATGCCTCCTTCGCGACCGCCGCGCAGCATAGCGCAGCCTGCCGCCACAGGCACCCTCAGCCCCGGGCGCGGCCGCGCAGCCTGTCGAAGGCCGCCTTCAGGCGCCGCCCCCGGCGGTGCCGGGCCGCGGCCGCCGGGCTGACGGAGGCCGCCGCCGCGGCCGGGTCGCCGCCGGTGAAGCGGGCGCGCATCCGCGCCAGGTTGACGCGGTCGGCCTCGGCGAGCCGGCGGAAGATGAGGCGGCGAAGTGCTCCCGGCCGCGGGCCGAGCACCCATGCCGTCGCCAGGTCGACCACCCGTACCGTGCCGTCGGCAGCCACCAGCACGTCGCGGTGGTGGAGGTCGCCCAGAGCGACCCCGCGGCCGTGCAGCTCCTCCAGGGCGGCCGCCAGCCGGTCGAAGACGGCCGGGTCGGCGCCCGCCGGCGAGCGACCGGAGGGGCTCGCCCGGCACCCAGCACGTCGCCAGCGACCAGGGCTCGGGCCGCCCGAAGCAGCTCGGCAGAAACCCGCTCCCGGCGGCCGCCGCGTAGGCCGCGGCCTCACGGGCGACCAGCCAGCGTCCGAGGGTGGCGCGCACGAGCGCTCCGCGCGGGGCGTAGGTCTTGAGCGGCTCCGCGGCGGCCCGCCGGCCTGTGAGAGAATATCGGCCACGGTGAGATTTTCTCATGGCGACCGCTGACCCGGGCGCTCCCGCCGCCCACCCGCCGAGCCGCGCCGAGTACGAGGGCGCCCCCCGGAGCTTTCTCACGCGCGGCGCGCCCTTCAAGGCCGACGTCGTGGCGGTCGATCTCGACGGCCGTGCGCTGGTGGTCAAGGACTTCGCGGCGCGGGCATGGTGGCGGCGCCTCATCGGGCGTCTCGAGGTCGACCGCGAGTGCCGGGCCTACCGCTACCTGGGACCGGCACTCTGGCTGCCGCGCTTCGCCGGCCGCATCGATGCCCACGCCCTGGCGGTCGAGCGGATCGCGGGCGTCGAGCTCGCCCGCTCGCCGGAGCGCGGCGCCCGCCGCGAGCACTTCCTGAACCAGATCCGTGCCGCGCTCGAGCACCTCGCCGAGCGCGGCTTCCTCCACCTCGACGCCCGCAACAACAAGAACCTCCTGGTGCGCCCGGACGGGACGGTCGTCCTCATCGACCTCGCCGGCTCGTTCTGGATCCCGCCCCGGCGGCCCGGCCACCGCACGCTGAGGCGCCTGGCCGCCCTCTACCACGAGGCCACGCTGATCAAGTGGGAGGCCCTCCTCCGGCCCGAGGGCGACCCGCGCGTCGGGCAGCCGAAGCCGCCGCGCTACGTCAACGGGTTGATCGACCTCT
>JALOKS010000469.1 GCA_025456385.1 Thermoanaerobaculales bacterium
GCGATCGCCGACCCGGCCGGGCTCGGAGGCGACGGCGACTTCTTCCGCTTGCCCTTCTACACCATCGAGTCGGTGCACGTGGTGGACGAGCGCACGCTGCTGATCGCCTCCGACAACAACTTTCCGTTCTCCAACGGGCGCGCTCGCGCCTCGACCACCGACCGCCGCGGCCCGCTCGCCGCCGACGCCACCGAGCTCGTCCTCGTCCGCCTCGGCGCCCCGCTCGAGGTCGACCTTCGGCTCCTGGGCGGCTGGACGGGCGCCCTCGGCCAGGCTGGAAGCGGGCTGGGCGCGCCGCGCTCCAGCACGCCTGAGAATCGAGCCCAGGAATGACGTCTTCCAGCGCCGCCGTTTCAGGTGTGATCAACCACGATCGACTCAGCACGGAGGCCCCAATCATGGTTTCACCCAGCTCGCGTATCGTGCTCGCCAGCGGCCTGATCCTGCTGTTCGGGCTGTTGGCCGTAGGGCCGGCAGGGGCGCAGGAGAGCACCTCTGCCGCGCCGCCCGCTGCCGTCGAGGCACCCCCGCCGAACCCGTCGGGCGGGTTCTCGGCCGACAAGCTCTACTTCGGTGGCGGCTTCGGGCTGTCCTTGGGGACCGTCGACTACGTCGAGATCTCGCCGCTTGCCGGCTACCGGATCACCCCTGCCGCCACGGTCGGCGCGAGCCTGCTCTATCGCTATCGCAACGACGACCGCTACGACGAAGGCATCACGACCAACGACTACGGCGGCGCGGTCTTCGGAGACTACAGGGTCCTGCCGCCGATCTTCCTGCATGCGGAGCTCGAGTACCTCAGCTACGAGTACGTGGACTTCGACGCCTCCACCGACCGCGACGACTACACCAGCGTCTACGTCGGCGGCGGCGTGAGCTGGCCGGCCGGTAGGAGCACCTCGCTCTTCGTGCTGGGCCTCTACAACCTGAGCTACAGCGACGGCGACCCCGGCCCCTACAGCAGCCCGTGGGTGTTGAGGGTCGGCGTCGGCTTCGGGATGTGACGGCTCCCGGTGAGCGGAGGTTGGTCTATGCTGGCGGCAGTGAAAAGGAGCCGGGACACCGAACGGAACCGGACCGAGAGGGAGTTGACAGCCATGGCGTACGACACAGCCGATCCTGATCCGGAGCGCCGGTTTCGGTGGCTCCTGCCGCCTCTCGCGTGCGCGGTCCTGCTCGCGGTTGCGGCCGGCGCGGCCATCGCGCAGGAGGGGCAGCAGGCGCAGCAGCTCGACCCGGCCGCCGCGGCGACAACCGAGGAGGTCGAGGCGAAGCTCCAGCCCGAGCAGCTCGACTCGCTGGTCGCGCCGATCGCGCTCTACCCGGACCCGCTGCTCGCGCAGGTGCTGGTCGCCTCGACCTACCCCCTCGAGCTCATCCAGCTCGAGCAGTGGATGGACAAGAACCCCGGCCTCGAGGGCGAGGCCCTCGCCGCCGAGGTCGCGAAGCAGCCGTGGGACCCGAGCGTGCAGTCGATGGCGGCGGTGCCTGAGGTCGTCACGCGCCTGGCGGACGACATCCAGTGGACGGCGGAGCTCGGCAACGCCTTTCTCGCCCAGCAGGAAGACGTCATGGACGCGGTGCAGCGGATGCGGCAGAAGGCCAAGACCAACGGCGCCCTCGAGTCGAACGAGCAGCAGAAGGTCGAGACCAAGGTGGTCGAGGAGAAGACGGTGATCGTCGTCGAGGCGGCAGATCCCGAGGTGATCTACGTGCCGTCCTACAGCCCGACCGTGGTCTACGGCCCGCCGCCCGTCTACTACCCATACCCGCCGATCTACTACCCGCCCTACCCGCCGGGCGCCGCCTTCGTCAGCTTCAGCTTCGGCGTCATGTGGGGCGCGGCCTGGGGCGGCTCGTGCTGCGGCTGCGGCTGGGGCGGCAACGACATCGACATCAACATCGACAACAACTTCAACCGGGTCAACAACATCCAGGGCGGCGACCGGGTCAACGCGGGGGGCGGAAAGTGGCAGCACGACCCCCAGCACCGCGGCGGGGCCCCCTACGCCGACCGCGCCACCGCCTCGCCTCCAAGTACGGCGGCACGGCGCGCGGCGACAGCCTGAGCAGCCGCCAGGCGAGCGCCCGCCAGGCCGGAAGCCGCCCGTCGAGCTCCCAGCTCTCGGGCGGTTTCGGCAGCCAGCCCGGGAGCAGGCCCGGTGGCGCCGCCGTCTCCGATCGGGCCGGAGGCACACGGAGCCCGAGCCCCGGGGTCTCGAGCCGCCCGGCCGGAAGCAGCGGCACGCGGGCCTCCGGGCCCTATGCGACGGGCTACGGGGGCGGCGGCGACCGTGTCGGCACGCGCTCCATCCCCTCGAGCGGCAGCCGCTCGACGGCGGGCGCCTACGGCGGCTCGCGCGGCTTCGACGGCGCGAGCGCGCGCGCGTCGAGCGCCCGCGGCGCCTCGAGCATGAGCTCGATGAGATCGGGGGGCGGCGGGATGTCGCGCGGCGGCGGCGGGCGGCGGAGGTGATGCCATCTCGCGCTCGCGGCGGCGGTGCTGCCGGCCGCGCTCGCGGCCGGGGAGGCCGCGCCCGTTGCGGTCGCACAGAAGGTCTTCAAGAGCCCCGAGGCGGCGGCGGAGGCCTTCGTGGCCGCCTCCGAGAGCTTCGATGTTGCGGCCCTGACGGAGATCCTCGGCTCCGCGGGCGCGGACCTGGTCGCCTCAGAGGACCCGGTGCAGGACCGCAACCAGGCGCAGGCCTTCGCGGCCGCGGCGCGCGAACGGATGCAGGTCGTCCGCCAACCCGGCACGAAAAAGGTCGCGATCCTGTCCGTGGGCGCCGACGACTGGCCGCTGCCGATCCCGATCGTCAAGGGGCGCGGCGGCTGGCGCTTCGACACCGAGGCGGGC
>JALOKS010000160.1 GCA_025456385.1 Thermoanaerobaculales bacterium
GGTCGCGCAGCGACCGGCCGCAGGCCGGCTCGCCCTTGACGCCGGACCCCTCGCCAGCTATCGACCCGAGGGAACGACCCGGAGGTGACCAGGCCACGGTCGCGCCGCTTGCTCGCTGCCACTGATGCTGCCCCGGCCGCTGCCCGCTGCCGCTGCCACGGAGCCTGAATCCAGGCACGGGCACGGAGACGGAAACGGGCACGGAGAGGGAGACGGGCACGGGTCTCAGCCGAGGCCGTGATTCCATGCGATGACGGATGGGGCCAACGTTCTACGGTTCGAACGACAGCCGCACGACCACCGGGTCGTGGTCGGAGACGCGATCGGAGGCGGGGAACTCCGCGTTGAGGTGCACGATGTCGACCTCGGCCCGCGCCGCCAGGGCGGGGCTCGCGAGGACGTGGTCGAGGACCTGCGAGTTGCCCTGGAAGACGTAGCTGTAACGGTCCGCAAGCGGTAGGCGACGGACGAGGTTCTCGAGGCCGGCCGCCTCGAGCGCCGCGAGCGCGGAGCTGCCCTCGAAGTCGTTGAGGTCGCCGAGGACGAGGACCCGCGCCTCCGGGTCGGCGCCGAGGAGCTCGGAGGCGAAGCCCGCGACGAGCTCCGCCTGCCGCGTCCGCCGCGCGCTCGAGCCCGCGCGCGGCGGCTGACGCCTGCCGAAGAGGGGATCGTCGCCGCCCTTCGAGGCGAGGTGGAGGTTGACAAGCACCAGGCTCGCGCCCGCGAAACGGAGCTCGCCGACGAGCGGCCGGCGGCCGCCGCCTTCGCCGTTGTCCCGGGCCGCGAAGGCCGGGTCCAGCGGCTCGACCAGGCCGGGGCTGCAGCCGGGCCCGCCTCCGGGGCCGAGGCGGACCGGGTCCGCGGCGCCGCAGCCGCCGCGGTCGACGAACTCGACCCGCGCCGGATTGAAGAGGAAGGCGTTGCGGATGTTTCCTCCGGGCTGGCCGCCGGCCGAGCCGTCGACGGGGTCGATGACGCGCCAGTCGTAGCGCCCGCAGCCGGCGGCCGCGGCCACGGCGGCCACCCGGTCCAGAGTGGCGGCGGCCGAGACCGTGCCGTCGTCGGCCGGCCCCGAGTCGTCCTGGACCTCCTGCAGGGCGAGGACGTCCGGACACTGCAGCCGCTCGGCGAGCATCGCGCCCAGACGCGAGAAGCGCTCGTCCGCCGACACCGCCGCCAGGTTCTCGAGGTTGACGGTCGCCACGGTCAGCTGCCCGGCGCCGCCGACGAGGCCCGTGCGCTCGCGCTCGAGCCCGCCCGGGAGAGGCCGCAGGGGGCTGCCCGCGAGCAGCTTGTAGGCGCCGAAGCCGTAGTGGAGGATGCCCTCCACCGGGCCGATCAGCCCGTCGCGGACCGCAACCTGCGGGGGCTTCGCGACCAGCGCGTCGTCGATGATGATCCGCTGCGGGTTCGGGTTGTGCTCGAGCAGCCGCAGCCCGCCCCGCGCCGTGCGCAGCTCGGCGTCGCGGCCGCCGTCGCCGAGCACCGCGATCTCGCCGTGCCGGGTCGTGGGTCCGACGACCACCGGCTCGGCGACCGCGACCCGCATGCCCTCGAGGCTCTCGAAGGCGTCGGCGGCCCAGCGCGCGGGGTCGAAGCCGGCGAGGCCCGGAGCCGCGACCGCGGGCTGCGGGAGGGGCACGCCGTCCCCGCCCAGACGCACCGGCGCCGGCAGCTCACGACCCTGCGCCAGCACCTCGAGCGAGCTCGCGAAGAGCCGGGTCACCGGCAGCTCGAGCCCCCACGAGCGCTCCTCGACCCGCCCATTGACCCGCACCAGGTCGCCGACCGCGACCGCCGGCAGGCCCTCCGGCGCGCTCACGAGCAGGCCCTCCGAGGTCGCGGGGCGGCCGTCGCCCACCGGGTCCTGGAGCCAGAAGGCCTGGCCGGAGCGATCGCCGAGGATCGCCGTCACGATCCCCTCGGTGCCGCCGACGCAGCGGCCGACCAGGGGCGAGACGTGCCCGCCGCCCTGGATCCCGGCGATCGTCGCCGTCGGCAGCTCGGACGGGGCCGGCGCCGGGGCGCCGGCGACCGCGAGCAGCAGCACCTGCGAGCGCTGCTCGGTGGGCTCGAAGTTGTTGTCGGCGATCAGGACCAGCAGCCGACGGCCGTCCGCGAGCATCGGACCGAAGGCCGCCGCCTCGATGTTGTCGGGCTCGACCCCGAGCTCGTGCAGGTCGGCGACCAGGGTCTTGGCGAGCGGCCGCACGGGGCGACGCCTCGGGTCCGCCAAACTGCCAACGTCCCGGATATCGTCGGCGCCTTGGAGATCGACCAGGTAGAGCCGCACCCGGTTGCCGACGCCGGCCGCGAAGGCGCGCTCCACCACCAGCAGGCGATGCTCGTCGAGCGCGACGATCTCGGAGACGCCGTTGGTGCGGGCGGCGGCGGGCCGCCGCGGCTCGATCGGCACCGGACCGACCTCGTAGAGATGCTCGGCGAGTGGCGCGCCCGAGAGGCGATCGACCACCAGCAGGCGCGCAGGGCTCGGCGTGCCGAGATCGGCTGCGGGCCCGTCCTGGAGCAGGGCGTTCTCGAGCGCCATGACCAGGCGCTCGCCGCCCGGGCTCAGGGTCAGGCCCTCGAAGCCGAGGTTGTCGCGCACGCCGCGCCCCTCGCCGTGCAGGTAGGCGCCCGGCAGGGGCACCGCGCCGCGGCGGGTGCCCTCGAGGTCGAAGCGGAGGACCGCTGGTTGCGCGCCACGCAGGGCGACCCCCTCGGAGGCGAGGTAGAGGCTGCCGTCGGCGGCGAGTGCCGCACCTTCGAGGTCGAGCTCACCGCGCGGCAACGGCTCGCCGTCCTCGCCGCGCAGCAGGATGGCGCCGAGCACCTCGACGGACGGCGGCGCGCCAGCCGTGATCCGCAGGGTGTAGGCCCGGTAGGGAGCGATCCCGCCGCGGTCGTCCGAGACCGCGTAGTAGAGGTCGCAGCCCGGGTCCCAGGCGAGGCCCGACAGGCCGCCGACCAGCGTGCCGTCGACCTCGAGGTCGCCGGGAACCTCGGTCGCCGCCAGCAGCTCCGGCTCGAGCTCCGCGGTCGCGGCGCCCACCGCGACCGCCACCGACAGGGCGGCGGCCGCCGCGCAGCCGCCGACGAGGCTCCGCCTCAGTCGAAGGCCCACTCGAGCTTCTCGAGCATGCTCTTCTCGGCCGCCGAGATGGAGCCCACCCCGAGGAATCCGCCGGCGGCCTCGGCCACCGCGCGCGCGCGGCCCATCGCCGCGGTCTTCAGCTGCTCGCGCGCTCTCTCGTCGAGCGCGGCGACGATGTCGCCGACGTAGCGTTGCCACACCTCGAAGAGCTCGGTCTTCGGCTTGGTCAGGAGCCAGCTCTCGAGCAGGTCGTGGGTCGCGGCACCGGGGGCGATCCCGCGCTCCTCGGCTGCCTTGAGGATCGCGGACCGCTCCTTGTCGTGGATCTCGCCGTCCGCCCAGGCCACCTGCACCAGCGGCACCAGGCTCAGCGCGACCAGGGTCTCCGCCTCGACGCCGAGCGCGATCAGGGCGTCGAGCAGCTGGTCGTTCGCGACGTTGAGGACCGCCCGGAACTCCTTGCGCTTCTCTTCCCGCGCCGCCTCCTCGCGCAGCTTGGTGAGCAGGCGGGCGTTCTCCTTGGCGAAGAAACTGTCCTCGAGCGCCTTGGCCTTGGCCTTCAGTCCGGGGACCTTGTCGGTGTCTTTCATGCGCGGCGTCTCCTCCGAAGGTGTTTCTGTCGACGGCGCGTCGCGCCGCCGAGGGCGATTATGCCACGGCCGCAGGGGTGCGGCAGTGGTGCCGGGGCCGGGGGCTGCGTAGAATACGCCGATCCGCCCGCCGCGGCCGGGCGCGAGAGGGGTGTATGGCCGAGCACAGCTACCAGCCGTCCGAGATCGAGCCCAAGTGGCAGGCCGTGTGGGCGGAGCGCGGCGCCTTCCGCACTCCCACCGACCCGGCCGAGCTCGCCGCGAAGCCGAAGTTCTACGTCCTCGACATGTTCCCCTACCCCTCCGGCGCCGGCCTCCACGTCGGCCACCCCGAGGGCTACACCGCCACCGACGTCATCGCGCGCATGAAGCGCGCCCAGGGCTTCAACGTCCTCCACCCCATGGGCTGGGACGCCTTCGGCCTGCCCGCCGAGCGCGCCGCGGTCCGCGAGGGCCTGCACCCCGCGGTCATCACCGAGCGCAACATCGCGACCTTCCGGACGCAGATCCAGCGCCTCGGCTTCTCCTACGACTGGGAGCGCGAGATCAGCACCGCCGCGGTCGACTACTACCGCTGGACGCAGTGGATCTTCCTCAAGCTCTATGAGAGAGGGCTCGCCTACGAGGCGTCGGTGCCGGTCAACTGGTGCCCCGCCCTCGGCACGGTGCTCGCCAATGAGGAGGTCAAGGACGGCGCCTACGTGGAGACCGGCGACCCGGTCGAGCGCCGGCTCATGCGGCAGTGGATGCTCAAGATCACCGACTACGCGGAACGCCTGCTCGTCGACCTCGAGGAGCTCGACTGGCCCGAGAGCGTCAAGGAGATGCAGCGCAACTGGATCGGCAAGAGCCGCGGCGCCGACGTGGTGTTCCGCATCGACGGCGGCGAGCGCAGCTTCACGGTCTTCACCACCCGACCCGACACGCTCTTCGGCGCCACCTACTGCGTGCTCGCCCCCGAGCACCCGCTCCTGGCCGAGATCACCACCGCCGGCCAGCGGGCTGCGGTGGAGGCCTACGTGGCCGCGGCGGCGCAGAAGACCGACCTCGACCGCACCGACCTCGCGAAGTCGAAGACCGGGGTCTTCACCGGCGCCCTCGCCGTCAACCCGGTCAACGGCCAGAAGCTCCCGATCTGGGTCGCCGACTACGTGCTCATGGGCTACGGGACCGGCGCCATCATGGCGGTGCCCGGCCACGACGAGCGTGACCACGAGTTCGCACGCGCCTTCGGGCTGCCGATCGTCGAGGTCGTGGCCGGCTCCGGCTCCCCGGTCGGGGAGGCCGCGTACACGGACAACCAGGACGGGGTGCTGGTGAACTCGACCGCGCCGGACGGCTTCTCGATCGACGGCCTCAAGGTGCCGGAGGCGATCGCGAGGATCACCGCCTGGCTCGAGGAGCGCGGCCTCGGCCGGGAGCGCGTGCAGTACCGCCTGCGCGACTGGCTGTTCTCGCGTCAGCGCTACTGGGGCGAGCCCTTCCCGGTCGTCCACGCCGAGGGCGGCGAGGTCGTGCCGCTGCCCGAGGACTGGCTGCCGGTCGAGCTGCCGGTGATCGACGAGTTCAAGCCGACCGACGACGGGCAGCCGCCGCTCGCCCGCGCCGGCGAGCAGTGGCTGAGGGTGACCCTGCCCGACGGCCGCAGCGGCACCCGCGAGACCAACACCATGCCGCAGTGGGCGGGCTCGTGCTGGTACTACCTGCGCTTCCTCGACCCCCGCAACGACCGCCAGGCCTGGTCGCCGGAGGCCGAGCGCTACTGGATGCCGGTCGACCTCTACGTCGGCGGCGTCGAGCACGCGGTCCTCCACCTGCTCTACGCCCGCTTCTGGCACAAGGTGCTCTACGACTGCGGCTACGTCCACACCAAGGAGCCCTTCCAGCGCCTCTTCAACCAGGGCATGATCCTCGCCCACTCCTTCCGCGATGCCGGCGGCAAGTACTACCACCCCGCCGAGGTCGAGGAGCGCGGCGGCCGCTCCTTCGTCGCCGGCACGGACACCGAGCTCGAGTCCCAGATCGAGAAGATGTCCAAGTCGAAGCTCAACGTCGTCAACCCCGACGACGTCATCGCCGCCTACGGCGCCGACGCCATGCGCCTCTACGAGCTCTTCATGGGCCCGCTCGAGGTCCAGAAGCCCTGGCAGATGAAGGACGTCGAGGGCGTCAACCGCTTCCTGCAGCGGGTCTGGCGGCTGGTCGTCGACGAGCGGACCGGCGAGCGCGCGGCCCGCCTCAGCGACGAGCCGCCGGCCTCGGCGCCGGAGCTCCTGCGCAGCCTCCACAAGACGATCAAGAAGGTCACGGCCGACACCGAGGCCCTGCAGATGAACACCGCCATCTCGCAGATGATGATCTTCGTCAACGACGCCACCGCGACGCCCCGGGTGCCGGTGGAGATCGTGACCACCTTCCTCAGGCTGCTCGCGCCCTTCGCCCCGCACCTCTGCGAGGAGCTGTGGCTGCGGCTCGGCGAGGCGGACCTCATGGCGCACGCGCCGTGGCCGGGCCACGACCCCGAGCTCGCCCGAGACGAGCTCCTCACCATCGTCGTCCAGGTCAACGGCAAGCGGCGCGGCGAGCTGCAGGTCGCTCCGGGGACGCGGGATGAGGAGATCCGACGCCTCGCGCTCGCCTCGGAGGCGTAATTTCGGATTTCGAATTTCGGATTTCGGATTTTCCGGCCGCTCACCCGGTCGGCGGGCCGGCTTTCGTGCGTCCGACGTCTGAGCGTTCTGGCGGCCCGCCTTCCAGGGGCTCCCAGCGCTCGACCGAGGTGGCGATGAAGCTCTGGCGGGAGCTGCGCCGCCAGTGCCGGCGGAGGAACG
>JALOKS010000470.1 GCA_025456385.1 Thermoanaerobaculales bacterium
CAGGAGCAGCCGGGTGCGCGAGCTCACCCGGTCGAGCACGCGGTCGACGACCTCGTCGCCCGAGGCGACCGGGAAGGGCACCCGTGCGACCTTGACGACTGCCCCGGCCGCGCCCGCGGCGGCCTCGAGCGAGTTGCGGCAGGCGTTGTACTCGTGGTCGGTCGTCAGGAGCTCGTCGCCCGGCTCGAGGCGCAGGCCGCGGAGAACCGTGTTGACGCCCGTGGTCGCGTTGCAGACGAAGGCGAGGTCCTCGGGCCGCGCGCCGACGAAGGCCGCGAGCGCGCGGCGGGCGTCGTCGAGCGCCGCCGGGTAGTGGTCCTCGAAGAAGCGCACCGGCCCTGCCTCGAGCATCGTCCGCACGTCGTTCTCGGCGGCGAGCACGGCGCGCGGGGTGGCGCCGAAGGACCCGTGGTTGAGGTAGACGACCTCCGGATCCAGACCCCAGCGGTCGGCGAGCTCCCCGGGCGCGGGCAATCGGCGCGACACCGCGACATTGTCGCCGATCTCGAGCGATCCGTCCCGCCTGCGGCTCCTCCGGGACGCCCTCCCCTGGCGGCGATTCCCGCCGCGTCACCCCGCGCTTCAGCGGCGGGCCGCGAGGGCCCGCTCGCGCTCGTCGGCGAACTCGTCGCCCTCGTACCAGGTCGGCGCAGCCTCCGCCCCGGCGACCTCGAGAGCGAGCTCGAAGCCGAGGCGGGCGTCCTCCACCAGGCCGTCGAAGCGCCACCACTCCGCGACCTCGTCGCCCGGCCGGTGGTAACGGCGGGCGATGTACCCGATGCGGGCGAAGCTGAACTGGTCGGAGCGGTAGTACCAACCCGAGCGCGGGGTCGACTCGCCGACCACGCTGCGGCCCTGGCGCGCCGCGTGAGCGGCGAGGAGGTCCTCGAGAGTGGACTTCCCCTTCCCGTAGATGGTCACGTCGCGCGTCCGCCCCCACACGTTGCCGAGCTCGAAGTTGATGTCGGCGGCCAGTCTGCCCGGCGGGAAGCTGGGGTTGAGCGCGTAGTACCTCGACCCCAGCAGGCCCTGCTCCTCGGCGGCCACGAAAAGGAAGAGCAGGCTGCGCTTCGGCGGCCGCGGCAGGCGGCCGAAGGCCTCGGCGAGCGCCAGCGCCTGCGCCATGGCGACGCCGTTGTCGAGGGCTCCGTTGTAGATCCGGTCGCCGGTCTCGTCCGGCTCGCCGATGCCGAAGTGGTCGTGGTGGGCGGAGACCACCACCGCCTCCTCCGCGAGTGCCGGGTCGGAGCCCCGCAGCAGGCCGCCGACGTTGGCGGTTTCGGTGGACCGGACCTCTGCCCGGAGGTCGATGGAGGTCCCGAGCCCGAGCTCGACCGGCCGGAAGTCGCGGCTGCGGGCCGCCGCCACCAGGTCGTCGAGCTCATACCCGCCGTGCGCCACCAGCGCGCGGGCCGCGCCCTCGGTCAGCCAGCCGCGGAAAGCCAGGCGCGGTTCGTCGCCGGCCACCAGCTCGAACTGCTCGCCGGTCCAGCCGGTCTGCACCACCTCCCAGGGGTAGCCAGCCGACTCGGAGGTGTGGATGATGACCGCGCCCGCGGCGCCCTGCCGCGCCGCACTCTGGTACTTGTAATCCCAGCGCCCGTAGTACAGGCGCCGCTCGCCGGCGAAGAGCTCGGGGTCCCAGTCCGGGTCGTCGTTGAGCATCAGCAGCACCCTGCCCTCGAGCTCCGCGCCTTTGAAGTCGTCCCATCGCTGCTCCGGGGCTTCGATGCCATAGCCGACGAACACGACCTCGGCATCCTCGATCGCAGCCTCCGGCTCCTGCACGCCGATGCCGCCGATGAACTCGTCGCGGCGGGAGAAGGAAACCTCGGCCCCGTCCCGGTTCGAGAAGGCCCAGCGCTCGGGCAGCTCGGTGCTCAGGCCGACGATCGCCACCGGCTGCTCCCAGCTGCCGCCCGCGAAGGCCGGTGCGCAGCCGGCCTCGGCCAACCGCGACGCCAGGTAGGCCCGCGCGCGGCGGTCCCCATCACTGCCCGGGCCGCGACCCTCGAAGTCGTCGGAGGCGAGCCGCGTCACGTCGCGGCGCAGGAGGGCCTCGTCGATCACTGCGAGCGCCGCGGCAGCCTCCGTTGGCGGGCCGGCTTGGTTTGCCGGCTCGGGACCGCCGCAGGCCGAGACCAGGCACGCGAGCACCACGCCAAGGCTCATCGTCCTCACCATCGCTGACCTCCCGCCGGCCGCGACCCCCGACACCGGGCGCCGCGCAGCCCCGCCCCCGCACGGTACCAGAAGCCGCAGCCCGCGGCCGCGGTATCATGTGGCCCGAACGGTACGGGGAGGCCCCATGGTCAACGCGATCGTCCTGCTCAGCGTCCGCAGCGACCGGATCAACCAGGCCGCGCAGGAGATCGTCGAGCTCGCCGGCGTGTCCGAGGTCTACTCGGTGGCCGGCCAGTACGACCTCGTGGTCGTCATCCGGGCCCGCGACGACGAGCAGATCGCCACCCTGGTGACCGAGCAGCTGCTGCAGGTCGAGGGTCTGCTGTCCTCCGAGACGCTGATCGCCTTCCGCACCATTTCCCGCCACGACCTCGAGAGCATGTTCTCGGTCGGCCTCGACTGAAGGTCGTCAGGGCCCTGCGCGCAGCTCGACCCGGTCGCCGGCCGCCACCGCCGCGGCGGCGAAGGACATGGCCTGCTCTGAGGGCACGATCGGGTCGTGCTCGGCGGTGACGAGCACCGCGGGCACTCCGAGCGGGAGCATGGCGATCGGCGAGGACCGCCGCAGGCGCTCCGGGTGCTCACCGGGCGGGCCGCCGAGCAACCCCGGCACCGCCGAGCCGCAGCCGGTCGCCGCGGCGTAGGCCGCGAGGTCGGTGATGCCCGCCAGCGCGACCACGCCGCGCAGCGCCAGCGGCGCCTTGCCGCGCAGCTCGTCACCCTCCGCGAGCCCCGCCCGGGCCGC
>JALOKS010000161.1 GCA_025456385.1 Thermoanaerobaculales bacterium
GCGCTGAGCCAGCCGCTGTGGACGGGCGGCGCCATCTCGGGCTCGCGCCGCGCGGCTGCGCACGACACCGACGCCGCCGCGGCGGACGGGGAGCGGGTGGCGGCCGAGCTCCGCTTCGAGGCCCGCAGCGCCTACTGGCGCGCGGTGGCGGCCGCCGCCGCCGTTGCGGCGGCAGGGGCCGAGGTCGAGCGCGCCGAGCGCCTGCTCGAGGACGCGCGCGCGCTGCGGGCGGCCGGCATGGCCCTGCGCGCCGACGAGCTCGGCGCCGAGGCCAGAGTCGCGGCGGCGCGGCTGCGGGCCATCGAGGCCGGGGCCGACGCCGCGACCCGCCGGGCCGAGCTGTGCTCCCTGCTCGAGCTGCCGCCCGCCACCGACCTCGAGCTCGGCGACCAGGGCTCCCACCTGCCCCCCGCACCCGCGGCGCTCGAGATGCTGCTCGCCGAGGCCGCCGCCAAGCGGCCGGAGCTCGCCTCGCTGGCGGCGCGGAGCGAGGCCCTCGCCGGCCGGGCCACCGCGGTCGCGGCGCCGGCCCGCCCCCAGGTCGCGCTCGCGGCGCGCTGGGACCTGGCGCGGCCGAACGAGCGCTTCCTGCCGCTCGAGGACGAGTGGAACTCGAGCTGGAGCGTGGGGCTGGTCGCCGGCTGGACGGTCTTCGACGGCGGCCGCGCCGGCGCGGAGGCTGCGGCCGTCGACGCCGAGAGGGCGGCGGTCGAGGCCGACCGGCGCGAGCTGGCGCGGCGGATCGCCCTCGAGGTCGAGACCACGCGCCACACCCTCGAGGCCGCGCTCGCCGCCGCCGCGGCCGCGGAGGCCTCGGTCGACGCCGCCGCCGCCCGCGAGGCGGACGGCGGCGAGCGCTTCCAGGCGGGACTGGCCACCATCGCGGAGGTGCTCGACGCCCAGAGCGAGCTCGCCGACGCCGAGCTGGCCCGGGTGCGCGCGCGCAGTGTCGCCCGCCTCGCCGATGCGGGGCTCCTGCGGGCGGTGGGCCGGTGAGCGCCGCCCGGCCGGCCGCCGCCCCGGAGACCGTCGTCAGCGCCCGCGAGCTGAGCCGGCGCTTCGGCGACTTCGTGGCGGTCGACCGGGTGAGCTTCGAGGTCGAGCGCGGCGAGATCTTCGGCTTCCTCGGCTCCAACGGCGCCGGCAAGACAACCACGATCCGCATCCTCTGCGGCCTGCTCGCGCCGAGCTCGGGGACCGCCTCCGTCGCCGGCTTCGACGTCGCCACCGAGGCCGCCCGCATCAAGACTCGCATCGGCTACATGTCGCAGCGCTTCTCCCTCTACGCCGACCTCAGCGTCGACGAGAACCTCCGCTTCTGGGGCGGAGCCTACCGGCTGTGGGGCGCCGAGCTCGAGAGCCGGCGCGGCTGGGCGCTCGCCGCCGCCGGCCTCGAGGAGCTCCGCTCCACCCTGGTGCGCGAGCTCCCGGGCGGCTACCGCCAGCGCCTCGCCCTCGGCTGTGCGCTCCTCCACCGCCCGCCGGTGGTCTTCCTCGACGAGCCGACGGGCGGCGTCGACCCCGAGGCGCGGCGGCGCTTCTGGGACCTCATCGACGAGCTCGCAGCCGGGGGCACGACGGTCTTCGTCACGACCCACTCCATGGACGAGGCCGAGCGCTGCCACCGGGTGGCGCTGATGCACGCCGGCCGGCTGCTCGCCCTCGACACGATCCGCGCGCTCAAGGCGGCCTTCCCCGCCGGCTGCGTGCTCGATCTCGCCTCGCCGCAGCCGGTGGCGGCGATGACCCTGCTCGAGGGGACCCCGGGAATCGAGGACGTCGCGCTCTTCGGCGACCGCGTGCACGTGGTGGTCGACTCCCCCGAACGCGCGGCCGGAGTGGCGGCCGCGCTCGCCTCCGGCGGCCAGCCGCCGACCGCCATCGAGCCGGGCGCACCCTCCCTCGAGGATGTCTTCATCAAGGTCATCCGCGATGCGGGCGCGAGGCCGGGACCGTGATCCGCAGGATCCTCGCCGTCACCGTCAAGGAGCTGCTGCAGCTCCGGCGCGACTGGCGCACCGCCCTCGCGCTGCTGGGGATGCCGGTGCTGCTGCTGATGATCTACGGCTACGCCTTGAGCTTCGACGTCCAGGACATCCGCCTCGCGGTCGTCGACAGCTCGCGCAGCGCCGCCTCGCGGCAGCTGCTGCAGGCCTTCCTGCAGTCGGGATACTTCGTGCAGGTCGCCGTCCTCGACGACCCGCGTCCGCTGGACGCCCTCTTCGACTCGGGGCGAGCCCAGGCGGCGCTGGTCATCCCGCGCGACCTCGCCGCCGACCTCGCCGCCCGCCGCCCGACCGGCGTCCAGTTCGTGCTCGACGGCTCCGACTCCCAGACCGCGAACACGATCCTCGGCTACGCCCGGCAGATCGTCGCCACGGCGGGGCCGCCGTTGGCGGGCCTCGAGCTCGAGCCGCGGGTCGCGGCCCGGCCGCTGGTCTGGTACAACCCGAACCTCGAGTCGTCGATCTTCCTGGTGCCCGGCCTGCTCGCCTTCATCCTCATGGTCAGCTCGGTGATCGCGACCGCGCTCGCGGTGGTGCGGGAGAAGGAACGCGGCACCATGGAGTCCCTGCGCGCGACGCCGCTGCTCGCGCTCGAGCTCCTGCTCGGCAAGACCCTGCCCTACCTGCTGGTGGCGAGCGTGGCGGCCGCGACCTCGCTCGCCCTCGCCTGGGCGCTCTTCGAGGTGCCGGTGCGCGGGGACATCGTCTGGCTCGCGGCGGTGACGGTCCTCTTTCTGGCCGGCGGGCTCGGCTGGGGGGTGTTCATCTCGACCCTGGCCGACACGCAGCAGGTGGCCTTCCAGCTCGGCCTCCTGTCGTCGATGCTGCCGACCCTGCTGCTGTCGGGCTTCATCTTCCCGATCTCGTCGATGCCGCCCGCGCTGCAGGCGATCTCCCACATCGTGCCCGCGCGCTACTACATCGCCGCCCTGCGCGAGATCGTGCTCAAGGGCGTCGGCCCGGAGGTGTGGTGGAGCGAAGCCCTCGCCCTCGTCGCCTACGGCGCCGTGGTGCTCGTGCTGGCCACGGCGCGGACCGTGCGGAGCCTGTGATGAGCCGGGACCGGGGGCCTGTCGGGGAGCTGCCGTGCGCACGCTGATCAACATCCTCGTCAAGGAGCTGCTGCAGCTCAAGCGCGATCCGAAGATCCTGCCGATCCTGTTCGTCGCGCCGGTCGTCCAGCTCATCATCCTCGGCTACGCCGCCACCACGGACGTGCGGCGGGTCGAGCTCGCGGTCTGCGACCTCGACCGCAGCGTCGCGAGCCGCGCGCTGATCGACGCCTTCACCTCCTCGACCTACTTCCGCGAGGTGGCGGCGGTGGGCGAGCAGCGCGAGCTCGACCGCTGGCTGGACAGCGGCCGCGCCCGCATCGCGCTGACCATCCCGGCGGGCTTCGCGGCCGACCGCGCGGCGGGCCGCCCGGTGGCCGTGCAGCTCCTCGCCGACGGCTCGGACGCCATGGTCGGCACCCTCGGCCTGTCGTACGCGCAGGGCGTGCTGCGGGAGGCCGCGGCGGGTGGCCTCCCCGAGCCCGTGGACCTGCTGCCGACGGTGCTCTACAACCCGGACCTCCTGAGCCGCTTCTTCATGGTGCCGGGCGTGCTGGCGATGATCATCATGATCATGACCATGATGCTGTCGTCGATGGCGCTGGTGCGCGAGAGCGAGCTCGGCACCATGGAGCAGCTGCTGGTGACCCCGCTGACCCCCGGCGCGATCATCGTCGGCAAGCTCGTGCCCTACGCCCTGATCGGTGCGGTGGAGATCACGACCGCACTCCCGATCGTGCTCTTCTGGTTCAGGGTGCCGCTCGAGGGCTCACTCGCGACGCTCGCCCTCCTCACCCTGCCCTTCATGCTCTGCACCCTCGGCCTCGGGCTGCTGGTCTCGACCGCCGCCCGCACCCAGCAGCAGGCGATGATGATCTCGACCTTCGTCTTCATGCTCCCTCAGATCTACCTCTCCGGCTTCATCTTCCCGATCCAGAACATGCCCGCCGCCTTCCAGTGGGTCACCTACGTCATCCCCCTGCGCTACTACGTCACGGTGCTGCGCGGGGTCTTTCTCAAGGGGGTCGGCCTCGAGGTGCTGTGGCCGCAGGGCCTCGCGATGCTCGGCCTCGGGCTCCTCATCCTGAGCGTCGCCCGCCTCCGTTTCCGGCAGCGGCTGGGCTGAGCCGGAGCCGGTCGGCGTCTCGGAATGGGTTGAGCGCCGGCCGCGCCGGGCGCACGAAGCGCCCGTGTTTTCGATGGTAGACTCTGGGACGAGTCAGGGTCCCGCGCGACGCGCGCGGGCGCGTGACGACACGGGCACGCCCGGCACCGGGGGGTGCGGACGGCGGGCCGGAGAGGGCTGACGGCATGGCAGTCGTGATGATTGACGCCGGTGTCTTCTGCCGGGGCCGGGAGGTTGCCGGCGCCGTCCGCCAACGCCTCGGAGCGGCCGAGCTCACGGACGCCGAGCTGTTCGCGAGCGCAGCCGAATCCTCGGGCGTCGCCGCCGAGCGCTTCGCGAGGCTGCTCTACGGTCCGCGCTCGCTGGTGGAAGGTCTCCGCCGTGACAGCCCGCGCCTGGTGGCCCACCTCCGCGCGGCCGTCGCCGCGGTGATCGACCGCGAGCCGGCCGTGTACCTGGGCGGGGCCGGGCACCTGGTGCCGCCCTCGCTGACCCACGTGCTCAAGGTCTGCCTCGGTGGCACCCAGGAGCACCGGCTCGCGCAGGGCATCGCCGAGGGCCTGACGAAGCGCGAGGCGCAGAAGCAGATCGTCCGCGACGACGAGCTACGGGCCGAGTGGACCTCCTCCCTGCACGACAGCGGGCCCTGGGAGAAGACGCTCTACGACATCTTCATCGCCATGCAGGAGACCTCGGTCGACGATGCCGTCGAGCTGATCTCCTCGCATGCCACGCGGCCGGCGGTCGCGCTGACGGCTTCGGTCCTGCACGCGGTGGCCGACTTCCGGCTCGCGGCGGCGGTCGGGGTCGGCCTGGCCGACGAGGGTCACGACGTCGACCTCGCCTGCCGCGACGGCGAGGTCACGATCCTCATCAAGCACCACACCATGTTCCTGGAGCGCACCCAGCGCGAGCTGGTGGAGCTCGCCCGCCAGGTCGACGGCGTCCGCACGGCGGTCGCGCGGCCCGGCCGGCAGTACCGCGAGCCCGGGATCTCCTTCGACATGGAGCTCGCGGTCCCCTCGAAGGTCCTGCTCGTCGACGACGAGCAGGAGTTCGTGCACGCCCTGTCGGAGCGCCTGCAGTCGCGGCAGATGCGGCCGGCGATCGCCTACGACGGCGAGCAGGCCCTGGCGATGGTCGCCAGCGACGAGCCCGAGGTCATGGTCCTCGACCTCAAGATGCCGGGCATCGACGGCATGGAGGTCCTGCGCCGGGTCAAGCGCACGAACCCGCGCACCGAGGTCATCATCCTCACCGGCCACGGCTCGGACCGGGAGGAGGTGCTCGCGGCCGAGCTCGGCGCCTTCGCCTACCTCCGCAAGCCGGTCGACATCGAGGTCCTGACCGCGACCATGAGGGCCGCCTACCGCCGGGTCGAGGAGGCCCGCGGCGGGAGCGGCGAGGACTGACGGTCCCGCGATGACTCTGCCGCGCGGCATCCTGCCGGAGCTCTCGATCCCACATCCGGAGGAGGCGGGCGGCAGGGTCCCCGAGCGGACCTACCGCACCCTGCGCCGGGTGGCGGTGCTGGCGACCGCGACCGTCGCCCTGGTGCCGCTGTTCATCACCACGGTCATGAACTACCTGCAGTACCGCACCGCGCTGCAGGCGGAGGCCGTGCAGCCGATGGCGCGGCTCACCCTCAACACCAAGCGCTCCCTCGAGCTCTTCCTCTCCGAGCGGCGCTCGGCGCTGACCTTTCTGGTCCACGAGCGGCCGTTCGCGGACCTCTGCGACGAGCGCGCCCTGACGCGGATGATCTCCAACCTCAACCGCTCGCTCGAGGTCGGCGCCTTCGTTGACCTCGGGGTCATCGACGACGCCGGCAACCAGCCCTGCTACTCGGGTCCCTACGAGCTGGCCGGCCGCAACTACGCCGACCAGGACTGGTTCCACGAGGTCGCGCGGCTCGGCACCTCGACCAGCGACGTCTTCCTGGGCTTCCGCAACTCGCCCCACTTCGCCATCGCCACCAAGCACGACCGCGACGACGGCGGCTTCTACGTCCTGCGCGCGACGATCGACGCCGACATGCTCAGCGAGCAGATCCTGACCGCCGGCCTCAACCCCAGCGACGACGTCTTCCTCATCAATCGC
>JALOKS010000162.1 GCA_025456385.1 Thermoanaerobaculales bacterium
AGCGCGAGGCTCACCGACAGCAGCCGCGGCGAGATGATGGCGTCGATGCCCAGCTCACCGGTCAGCTCCGCGAGGGCGGGGTTGTCGACCACCGCGAAGCTGTGGGCCGCTCCGAGCCGCTCGGCGAGCATGCAGGCCACGACGTTCTCCTCGTGGCGGTCCGTGCAGGCGACAAAGCCCTCCACGCGGTCGACACCCTCCTCGCCGAGCAGCTCGCGATCCGTCGCGCTGCCGTGCACCACCAGGGTGTCCTCGAGCGCGGACGCGGCGGCGTCGCAGGCCTCGCGGCGCTGGTCGATCAACGTGACCGCCACCTTCTGCGCCTCGAGGCGGCGCGCGAGGTTGACGCCGATGCGGGTCGCACCGGCGATCATCACCCGCCGCTCGGGGCCCCGCCGCTGCCTGAGCAGCGCCAGCACGTTGTCGAGCTCGGCGGGGTCCATCGCGAAGTAGACGAGGTCTCCGGCGCGGACCTCGTCCTCGCCGAAGGGCACCCGCCAGCTGCCGTCGCGGCGGATCGCCACCACCAGCATCGGCGTCGCGGGAAACAGCAGCCGCAGGTGGGACAGCAGGAGACCGGCGAACTCGCTCTCCGGTTTGATGTGGAACCCGGCCACCAGCAGGCGCCCGTCGAAGAAGGAGACGACGTCGACGGCCCCGGGCACCGGCAGCAGGGAGAGGACCTTCTCGACCGCGGCCATGCTCGGGTTGATCGCCACGCGCTCGACACCCGGTTCGCGGGCGATCCGCCGGAAGCCCTCCTCGTGGCCCGGATCGCGCAGCCGCGCCGCCACCTTGGGCACCCTGAAGATGCTGGAGGCGACCAGCGCCACCACCATGTTGGCCTCGTCGGAGTCGGTCGTGGCGGCCAGCAGCTCGGCGCTCTCGATGCCGGCCTTGAGGAGCACCGGCACCGTCGCCCCGTTGCCGCAGATCGTCTGCACGTCGAGCCGCTCGTTGAGGTTCGCCAGCAGCTCGCGGTTCTGCTCGACGAGCACCACGTCGTGGCCGTCGCCGGCCAGCTTCTCGGCCAGGGTCGAACCGACCAGGCCGCCACCGACCACGATCACCTGCATGAGGAGGCCCCGGGAGACGGTGGGTTCAGGACGAGACGGCTCGGCATCGTGGGGAAAGTGTACACAAGAACGGATTTCGAATTTCGAATTTCGAATTTCATCCACCCACCCCCATACGCCAAGGCGCAAAGGCCGCCCGGCCTCCCACCCCGCCACGACGCACAGGAGATGGGTCGAGTTTCTGGCTGCCTCTGTGCGTGTGATTGCGAGGGAGAAGCGACGGCGGAGCATCCACCGGTTGGCCCGGAAAAATTCGAATTTCGAAATTCGAAATTCGAAATCTTTCAGGGCCTCGCTCCACCCTCGATCCACCTCCGGTAGAGCTCGAGCTCGGCGGGAGGCAGCATCTTGGATCCGGTGAGCGTCCGCGGCATGCCCTTGCCGTGCGGCGCGCGGTGCTCGAGCTTGAGCCACAGATAGGAGGCCTCCGGCTCGCCGGGTGAGACCAGCGCCATCGACGGCGCCTGCACCGAGCGGGACCCGACGAGGGCTGCAAAGCCGCGGCCCGACTCCAGCACCAGCTCCGCCTCCGGGTCCTCCGCCTCGTGGCAGCCCAGGCAGCGCGCGATCACCAGCGGCTCGAGGTGGGCCGCGTAGGAGATCGGCTCGCTTGCCGGCACCTCCGGCACCCGCGCGCCGCAGCCGGCGAGCACCACGCCGACGAGGGCGAGGCTGAGACCTCGCACGGCCGACGGTCTCAGGGGGAGCCCCGCCGGATCAGACCGCGCCGGGTCGCACAGTCGATGCGCACGTCGAGCGGCCGCGGCACGCGCACGTGGCGGACGTGGCGGCTCTCCCAGATCGCCTCCTGGTCCTCGAGCCACTGCCAGTCGATGCGGCCGTGGCCGCCGGCCTCCACCTGCATGTAGAGCACCCGGTGGTTCAGCAGGCGGTGGAAGAACTGGGTGCCGTGGCCGAGGTTCACCGGGGCGTCGGACAGGGAAGCCTCGACGATCACGCGGGCCGCCGAGATCTGCCCCCACTTCACCGGCACTCCGAAGCGGTCGTCCGTGGTTCCCCAGCGGCCGGGGCCGATGAAGACCCCGAAGCGCCCCTCCTCGACCAGGCCGCGGTTGACGGCATCGAGCTCGGAGGCCATCATCCGCGTCCAGCCGCGGTCGAAGTGCTGCGGCCGCAGGTAGACGACGTCGGTGAGGTCGCTGCGCGCGCCCTGACCGAGGCAGTTGTCCGAGGCGACCAGCACGTCCGCGGCCTCGAGCTCGCCGTCCTCGACCGGGGTGCGCTCGCCCGGCGTCAGCATCGACCGCACCTGCAGGAAGGCGACCTTCATCGGCAGCCCCCGCTCGCGGTCGAGCTCGGCCGCGATCTCGATCTCGGCCTCGCCGTTGAGCACGTTGCAGGCAAGCTCCAGGAGGTGCTCGACCACCGGCGTGAACGGGATCGTCCGCGACTCGAGGACCGGGGCGAAGGTCACCGCCCGCGGCCCCGGGCTCGCGATCCCGGTCCGCAGCTGGTCCGCGCCCGGGTCGTAGGTCGAGGCGAGGAAGTCGAGAGTGCCGTCCTCCTCGGCGTCGCCGAGACCGCAGCGCAGCAGGCAGGCGGCCTCCCGCGCCGGGTCCGGCGGCGGCGGGTCGCCGACGTTGATCGCCCAGAAGCTCGTCTGCGTGAAGGCGAGCAGGTCGGCGGTGCTCTTGAAGGGCGGCGGCGCGAGGGCCCTGTACGGGCAGTAGCTCCACACGTGGTCACCATCGGTGATGGTCTTGCCGAGGCCGAGCGCCACCCGCACGACGCCGTCCTCACGCTTGCTGCCGGGCAACGGGTAGTGGTTGTAGGAGCGGACCACCGCGGACAGGGTCGGGTAGAACCTTCCGTCGTGGCGCCGGCCGAAGACCTCCTGCACGATCACCGCCATCTGCTCGGCGTCGGCGGCGAGGCCGGCGGCGCGACGCGACCGGATGGCGCCGTCGAAGAAGGTCGAGGCCCAGGCCAGCTTGATGGCGCTCGCGAGCCTGCGGTAGCGCAGCGCGTCATTGTCCTCGGAGTTGGGAATCATCTTCGTGGTGAAGGCGCCGGCGAAGGCCCGGTGGTGGACATCCTCGAGAAAGCTCGACGGCCGCACCGCCAGCGGCGCGTGCGTGAGGGCGAGGAGCTGCCGCAGCTGCTCGCGGATCTCCTCCGTCAGCTCGCCGCGCACGAAGGCGAGGGCGATCTCGGGATCGGGGGCTTCGCCGAGGGCGACCTCGCGCAAGCGATTGCGCTCGACGAACTCGGTGAAGACGTCGGTGGCGATCACGACCGCGCGCGGCACCACGACCTCGACGTCCGGGAAGCGCGCCCCGTCGAAGCGAGGCAGGATCTGCTCGATGATCTGGCGGAGCCCGGCGGCCTTGCCGCCGACGCTGCCGGTGCCGATGCGCGCGAGGCGCTGCTCGACTCCGAAGGTTTTGGGATCGAAGCTGGGAACTCCCACGTCGACGGGTCTGCTCATGCCCGAAGCCTCGCGCGTCCCCCGCCGCCTGTCAACTCCGGGACGGCGGCCGCTGGCCCGGCCGATCCTCCTGCGTTACCCTGAAGGCTGGAGGTCGATGATGAGGACAGTCTCGCAGGTCTCGCTCCTCGTGGTCGCTGCAGTCATCGCTCTCGCAGCGCCTGCACCTGCAGCCGACAGTCGGTCCTACGACAAGCCCATCGAGGTGGTGTGGGACGAGGCCGTGAAGGCGATCCGGGACGCCGACATGGTCCTCACCGACTCGAAGCGGCCCGAGCACTGGTTCACCATGAAGACCGAAGGGAAGACCCTCTCCCGCACGCTTCACTTCAAGGTCGACCTCGCCCAGTCGGGCAGCCGAACCGAGGTCAGCGTCCGGGCGGACGAGGAGGACGCTTCGAAGCGAAGCGCCGAGGTCGTCACCCGCTACCTCGAGGCCCTCGACCGGCGCATGGACTGAGCGCGAGGCACTCGGCGCTCGGTCAGGTCTCCGCAGGCTTGATGGCTCGCGAGCGGGAGCGACGCGCGCCCGGCGGCCTCGAGCCGACGGTGAATCCGGGCTAGACTCGGCGCTGGGGGGAGCCTGATGACGGCGTTCATCATCGGCTGCGCGCTGCTGATCGCCGGCTACGTCGTCTGGGGCCGGATCACCGAGGCCGCGGTCCGCCCGGAGCCGGAGCGGCCGACCCCCGCGCTGCGCCTGGCGGACGGCCTCGACTACGTGGCCATGCCGACCTGGCGGGTCTACCTCGTGCAGCTCCTCAACATCGCCGGCCTCGGGCCCGTCTTCGGGCCGATCATGGGCGCCCTGTGGGGCCCGCAGGTCTTCCTGTGGGTGGTCTTCGGCTGCATCCTCGGCGGCGCCGTCCACGACCTCCTCTCCGGCGCGATGTCGATCCGCAACGACGGCGCGGGCCTCCCCGACCTCATCGGCCGCTACCTCGGCCGCACCGCCCGCCACCTCGCCACCGCCTTCATCCTCGTCCTGACCGTCCTGGTCGGCACCGTCTTCGTCAAGGGACCCGCGCTGCTCATCGTGCAGCTGCTGCCGGCCGAGACGGTCGGCTCCTGGCTCGGCGGCGGCACCGCGGCCTTTCTCGGCAGCGTCGTCGCCGGGCAGCCGGCGTGGCTGTGGGTGGTCATGGCGGCGATCTTCGTCTACTACATCCTCGCCACGCTGCTGCCGATCGACGTCATCATCGGCCGGCTCTATCCCTTCTTCGCCCTCGCGTTGCTCGTCATGGTGACGGGCCTCGGCGCGGCTCTCCTGAGCGGCCGGCTGCCGGCGCCGGACTTCACGCTCGCCAACCTGCACCCGGCGTCGATGCCGGCCTGGCCGATCATCTTCATCACCGTCAGCTGCGGCGCCGTGAGCGGCTTTCACGGCACCCAGAGCCCGCTCATGGCCCGCTGCCTGGGCAGCGAGCGCCACCTCAAGGTCGTGTTCTACGGCGCCATGATCGCCGAGGGATTCATAGCCCTGGTGTGGGCGGGCGCCGCGCAGGGCTTCTACGGCGGCACCGGCGAGCTCGGCGCGGCCCTCGCGAGCGGCGGCCCCGGCAGGGTGGTGTACGAGGTGTGCACGAGCGTCATGGGCACGGTGGGCGGCGTGCTCGCCGTGCTCGGCGTGGTGGTGCTGCCGGTCACCTCGGGCGACACCGCCTTCCGGGTCGCGCGCCTGATCGCCGCCGATTACCTGAAGCTCTCCCAGCGCCGGGCGCGCAACCGCTACCTGATCGCGGTGCCGATGTTCGCGGTCGCGGCGGCCCTCAACTTCATCGACTTCGGGATCGTCTGGCGCTACTTCGGCTGGGCCAACCAGACCCTGGCCGCGGTCACCCTGTGGGCCGGGGCGGTCTACCTCGCCCGCCGCCGCAGCCGCTGGTGGCTCGCCGCGGCGCCCGCGACCTTCATGACCGCTGTCACCACCGCCTACATCATGGTCGAGGAGGCCGGCCTCGGCCTGCCCCAGCCCACCGGCACCCTGATCGGCCTCGCCGTCGCCCTCGCCGCGCTCGCGTGGTTCCTCGCGGTGCGGCCGCGGCTTCCGCCCGACGAGGACTCCCCCGTTCTCGCGGCCCAGCCCACCGCGGCCGAGCGCGCCGGCGACAGCCTCGCCTGCTGAGCCTCAGACGAGGACGCCGCGCTTCGCCTGCGCCCGCGCGTACAGGAGCAGGAAGATCGCGACGACCCAGATGATCGCCGTGAAGATCGCGCCGCCGGTGCCCATGATCTTCACGCCCTCGGACAGGCCGAAGGTGTAGACCGAGCTGACGACCATCCCGGCGATGGAAGCCGCGAAGGCCCACACCGCCCACCTCTTCCTGAGCAGCAGCCCGATCGAGCCCACGAAGGCGCCCCACACGCCGAAGGCCCAGCCGGAGACCGCCCAGGCCGGGAAGCCGTAGAAGTACGCCAGCTGCTCCGGCGTGAACTGCTGCATGTAGAACTCGAGCTTGAACTGGGTCGCCACGTAGTCGAAGGCTCCCATCCCGTTCCACAGCAGCGCCAGCACGCCGACCACCCACAGGTGCACCGGCGTCCGCGCGCGCGCACCGCTCCCGCTCGACTCGACAGCGGTCATGATCCCCTCCTTTTCGCACTGATCCTGAGGCGCACTCTAGCACAGGGATCGCACCCGGCGCGAGCGCTCGGGTGCGGCCGGACCGGGCTCTCGCCACCAGGCGGCGAACCCATCGCGACTGCATGTTGCCTCCACATTGCAGCCGCGAGTACCATTCCGCAGGAACCATGTGTTTGTCGCCCTGGCAGCCGTCATCGCGACCGTCGCCTCGGCACGACCTCTTGCCGGGCAGTGCCCGGCTTCAGCGACCCGCTACACGGTCGTCGACCTCGGAACGCTCGGCGGCTCGCTGAGCTCTGCAGTCGACATTGACGAGGAGGGAGGCGTCGTCGGTTCCTCGACCACGGCCGAAGGAGAGGTTCACCCCTTCGTGTGGCGGGACGGCGAGCTGGTCGACCTCGGCACTCTGGGCGGCAAG
>JALOKS010000471.1 GCA_025456385.1 Thermoanaerobaculales bacterium
GATCGCGGACTGCGGCGTCGATCTCGAGTCGGAGCTCGGCGGCCGCGAGCTCGCCTGCACCCTGCCCTGGGACCTCATCGACGCCGGCGTCCGCAAGGGCTACCTCAAGGCCGAGTGGCGGCGCGCGCTCAACGAGGCCGCGACCGAGGACTGCAAGTGGGGCCATTGCTACCGCTGCGGCATTCCGGGCGACGGCGCCGACACCCGTCTCGCGACCGCCGCGTTGCCGGTGCTCGACGCGCCGACATCGCCGGTCGAGGCGCCCGCGCCCGCCTACCGCCTGCGGCCCGAGCCGCAGCTGCCGGCGCGGCGCCAGGGCAGGCCGCAGCCGCCGGTCGCCCACCGCTGGCGCTTCCACTTCGCCAAACTGGGCGACGCGCGCTGGCTCTCCCACCGCCAGGTCATGGACGCCCTCGAGCGCGTGCTGCGCGCAGCCGGCCTGCCGGTCCACTACACCGAGGGCTTCAACCCCCACATCCGGCTGTCGATGGGGCCCGCCCTCGCGGTCGGCGTCGAGGGCGCGGCCGAGGTCTTCGACGTCGACTGCACGGCGCCGATCACCGCCGCCCACCTGCAGCGCGCCAACGCCCTCCTGCCGCAGGGGATCCAGATCACCGGCGCGCAGGCGCTGCTCGCCGGGGCGCCGTCGCTCGGCCGCCTGGTCGACGCGGTGCGCTACCGCATCCCGGCGCCCGACGACCGGGACGCGTGGCCGGGCTCGCCGGCGGGGCTCGATCCCGAGCTCCGCACCGCGGTGCGGGGCTGGAGCCTCGCAGCCGACGGCAGCCTCGCGGTCGAGCTCAACGCCCGCCAGGACGCCGGAGCGACGCCCTCGCTGAAGAAGCTCCTCGAGGGCCTCGGCCTCGACGAGCAGCGGGCGCAGCGGGTGCGCGCGGTCCGGGAGACACTGATCCTCCGCCCGCGCGCCGCGACCGCGGAAAAGAACGGCTGCGCCGACGAGGTGGCGGTCTCGTGAGCCGCTGGGTGCTGCACTCGCGGGCCGAGTTCGACGCGGTCCACGCGCTCGCCAGCTACCGCGGCCGGCCCGAGGAGCCGCACCGCCACCGCTGGCGGGTGGCCATCCGGATCGGCGTCGACGGACTGAACGACGAGGCCTACGCCCTCGACTTCCACGCGGTCCACGAGCTCCTGTACCGAACGGTGGCGCCGCTCGACGGCAGCGATCTCAGCCGCCACCCCGAGATCGGCCGCCCCTCCCCCACCGCCGAGCGCCTCGCCGAGGTCCTCGCCGCACACCTCGAGCCGCCGTGCGCCGAGCTCGGGGGCCGCCTCCTCGAGGTCAGCGTCTGGGAGGGCGAGGAGAACCGGGTCGATCTCATTCTCGATCATGAGCGTCGTTCGAACGTTCGAACGTTTGAACGTTGAACGTTTGAACGTTTGAACGTTGGAAAGACGGCAGCGTCAGTCTTGAGTTTTGAGTCTTGAGTTTCGAGTTTTGAGTTGCCGCCCGCCCACCGGTGGTGATTTCGAATTTCGAATTTCGAATTTCGAATTTGCCGCCCACCCGCCATCGAGGCAAGTTCGTCGACCTCTGATGCGCAAGGTCAAGAAACACCCCCACCCCTCGGAAAATCGGCCGAGCGCAGCGCGGCCGGTTTTCCGAGGGCGGGCGGGTTGGGGGGTGGGGGCGGGACGCTCATCGACGAGTCGCTCGGGCAGGTGCCCGCCGGCGCGCCGCAGGCGCGCGGCGGCCGAGGGCCGCACGATCGACGAGAGTCCTCTCTCGGCGATCGGGCGGCCCGAGGACGCATGGCCGCGGACCCGGTCCGCGGCCGGCGGGCCCGCGTCGAATCTTCTCCCCTCGCTCTCAGCCCTTGTCCTCAGCCTTTGTCCTCAGCCCTCGAGCGACTTGGCGACCAGCTCGATGACGTCGTAGGTCGCAGCCTTGTCGCGTCCGAGCTCGTTCTGCGCGTCGGACAGCATCGAGTAGCAGTAGGGGCAGGCCACCGCGGCGCCGCAGCACATCGAGGTCTCGCGGTGGAGCTCGGCCTCGCGCACGCGCACGCCCGGGATCGCTTTGAGGAGGAAGCGCGGGGCGTCGTACTCGCCGTTGGTGCGGCCCAGGTAGCAGGGGTCGTGGTAGGCGAGGTCGAGGTCGAGGCTGCCCTTGAGCTTGACCTTGCCCTTGCGGACGAGCTCGGCGACCAGCTGGGTGCCGTGCACGACCTCGTAGTGGCCGCCGAAGTCCGGGTACTCGTGGGCCAGCGTGTTGAAGGCGTGCGGGCAGTTGGTGACGATCTTCGTGACGCCGTAGCCATTCATGGTCGCAACGTTCTGCTGCGCCAGCATCTGGAAGAGGTACTCGTTGCCGAGACGGCGGGCGGCGTCGCCGGTCGACACCTCCTCCGGGCCGAGGATGGCGAGCTTGACGCCGGCGGCCTGCAGGATCTTCACCAGCGCCTGCGACACCTTCTTGCCGTGGTCGTCATAGCTGCCCGGCGAGCCGACGAAGAACAGGTACTCGAAGTCGCCGCCGGCCGCGGCCGCCAGGGGCACGCCGAGGTCCGTAGCCCAGTCGCCGCGCTGCTCCGCCGGCAGCTGCCAGGGGTTGCCGTTGACCTCGTAGCCGCGGAAGGCCGCCTGCGCCTCCTCTGGAAACTCCGCTTTCTCGAGCACCAGATTGCGCCGCATCTCCACGAGCTTGTCGACGTAGGTGATGTCGAGCGGGCAGGCGCGCTCGCACCAGCGGCAGGTCGTGCAGGCCCAGATCACCT
>JALOKS010000472.1 GCA_025456385.1 Thermoanaerobaculales bacterium
CCTTTCCCGGATGAGCCGGCCTTCAAGCTGCCGGCGCGATCATCAGGGCTCCGGGCAGAAGGACTTCAGAACCCGCCGGATGTAGTCGCGGGTCTCCCGGTACGGCGGCGCTCCCTGGTAGCGATCGACGGTTGCAGCGCCGGCGTTGTAGGCGGCGAGGGCGAGGGTGAGGGAGCCGAAGCGGTCGAGCATCGCCCGCAGGTGGGCGGCGCCGCCGCGCAGGTTGTCGGCCGGGTCGAAGACGTCGCCGACGCCGTGGTCCTCGGCGGCTGCCGGCATCAGCTGCATCAGGCCGGCGGCACCGGCCCGCGACACCGCGCGCGGGTCGAAGGCCGACTCCGCCTGCACCACCGCCGCGACCAGCCAGGGGTGGAGGTCAGCACTGCGGGCGGCGGCCGTGATGGCTTCGGCGAAGGGCAGCTCCGCAGGGAGGTTCTCGGCCGCCCAGCCGCTCGGGCAGGCGGGGTCGCCGGTCGGCGCCGGGACCCCCGGGTCCTCGACCTCGTCGGCGATCACGCGGTCGATCCGCGTCGCCGGGACCTCGATGGTGGCGCCGTCCGGGAGCTCGAGCACGATCGCCGAGCCCACGAGCCGCGCGTCGGCGACCTTGAGCACGCGCCCGTCGACGAAGACCGCCAGTTTCGCTTCAGCAGGGGCGACCGCAAGGATGATGCTCGACAGCAAGGCGATCGCAGTCACGAATTCGGATTTCGGATTTCGGATTTCGGATTTCCCACCCACCCGGGCCATGGGGCGCTCGGGCCCGAAAATCCGAAATCCGAAATCCGAAATCCGAAATCTCATGCTCTCGGGTGCTTCTCGTCGTACAGCCGCCGCAGGCGCTCGCGGGCGACGTGGGTGTAGATCTCGGTCGTGGTCAGCGACGAGTGGCCGAGCATCATCTGCACCGCCCTGAGGTCGGCGCCGTTCTCCACCAGGTGGGTGGCGAAGGAGTGGCGGACGATGTGCGGGCTGATTGCCGAGGCGATCCCGGCGGCGACGGCGTGGCCGCGGAGGATCTTCCAGAATCCCTGGCGGGTGAGCCTGCCGCCGCGGTGGTTGAGAAAGACCTCGGCGCGCTGCCGGCGATCGAGCTCGGCCCGCGCTCCCTCGAGGTAGCGCTCGAGCCAGTCGACGGCGCTGTCGCCGAGCGGAACGACCCGCTCCTTGCGCCCCTTGCCGACCACCCGCAGGTAGCCGGGGTCGAGGCGCAGCCGGTCGCGGGTCAGGCCGACGAGCTCGGAGACCCGGAGGCCGGTCGCGTACAGGGTCTCGAGCATGGCGCGGTCGCGCAGGCCGAGCGGCGTTGCGGTGTCCGGCGCCGCGAGCAGCGCCTCGATCTCCTCCCCGGCCAGGGCGTGCGGCACCGTCCGCCACAGGCTCGGCGAGGCGAGGTCCGCCGTCGGGTCCTGCGCCAGGGCCTGGGTGGCGAGCAGGAAGCGGAAGAAGGCGCGCAGCGCCGACAGGGCGCGCGCCGCCGACCTCGCCGACAGGCCGCCGTCGCGCCGCGCGCCGAGGTAGCCGCGGATCGCGGCCTTCTCGAGACGCTCGAAGGCGAGGCCCTCGGCTGCGAGCCAGGCCGAGAACTGACGGAGATCCCGGGCGTAGGCCTCGACCGTGCGCGGGCTCAGGTTGCGCTCGACCGCGAGGTGGGCGAGGAACTCGTGGACCTGGTGCTCGAGCTGGTCGGTCATGGGGACATGGTAGCGCCTTCGCACACTGACCCAACGCGGCGGACCGCGCCGTTCGTTCGTGCGGATGCGCTCGCCGGCCGCGATCTGCGATCGCGGCACGCGTTCCCGATCTCCGTGCCCTCCGCAAGCGGGCTTTCGTCGGTCCCTTCGATCGCGACCGCTGCGCGCCTCCCGGCTTCGCCGTCGGCTCCGCCGGGGCACGTCGGTCGGGGCGGGCGGCGCAACGGCGAGCCTCAGCATGTGTCACCCATGTACCCGGTCCAACACCGCCTCTACCCATCTCCCTCCTGCCCTCGGAAACCCTTCGTGCGCGGCGCACAGAGGGTTTCCGAGGGGTGGGGGTTTTCATTGACCGGGCGCTCCTCGCGCAGGAGCGGCGTCGATATTGCAGCGTCCCCGGCTTTCCTGGGATGAGCCAAAACTCTGAAATGAACCGTGTGGGTGGGCGGAAATTCGAAATTCGAAATTCGAAATTCGAAATCCCGGACGGTGCGGGTGGGCGGAAATCCGAAATCCAAAATCTCCGCTTCAACAGCTCGTGTCGCGCCCCGTATACTTGAACGAGCGGCATGCGGCGCCGCCAGTCACGGAGTCTCCATGAACCCGGTTTCCGACACGGTGCTCGAGCGCCTCGAGCGGCTCCACGAGTCGATCGTGCGGGTGATCCGCGGCAAGGCCGAGATCGTCGACGCGCTCATCGCCGCCCTCCTCGCGCGCGGCCACGTGCTGCTCGAGGACGTGCCGGGGGTCGGCAAGACGACGCTCGCGCAGGCCGTCGCGCGCTCCCTCGACCTCGAGTTCAACCGCATCCAGTTCACCTCCGACACCCTGCCCTCCGACATCATCGGCATCTCGGTCTTCCGCCAGGACCGCGGCGAGTTCGAGTTCATGCCGGGCCCCCTGTTCGCGAGCGTGGTGCTGGCGGACGAGATCAACCGCGCCGCGCCGCGCACGCAGTCGGCCCTGCTCGAGGCGATGAGCGAGCACGCGGTGACGGTCGACAAGACCCGCCACCGCCTGGTCGAGCCCTTCTTCGTGGTGGCGACCCAGAACCCGATCGAGTCGACCGGGACCTACCCGCTGCCGGAGTCGCAGCTCGACCGCTTCCTGATGCGCCTCTCGATGGGCTACCCGGGCGGCGAGGAGGAGCTCGAGCTGCTGCGCTCGTCTGGCGTGGAGCCCGAGCTCGCGCGCCTGACCCCGGTGCTCGACGCCGCCGAGGTCATCGAGATGCAGAACCTGGTGCCCGAGGTGCACGTGGCCGAGACCCTGCGAGCGTACCTGCTGCAGGTGGTGGCGGCGACCCGCTCGCACGAGGCGCTTGCTCTCGGCGTGTCGACCCGCGGCTGCCTCGCCTGGCAGCGCTCCGCGCAGGCGCTCGCCCTGGTGCGCGGGCGCTCGTACGTGCTGCCGGACGACCTTCAGGACACCGCCGAGTCGGTGCTCTCCCACCGCCTGCTGCACGCCGATCCGCTGGTCGGCGACGGCTGGCAGCGGAGCCGCGCCGAGCGCGCGGTCATCCGGGCGATCCTCGACGGCATCCCCGTGCCGAGATGAATTTCGAATTTCGAATTTCGAATTTCGAATTTCCAGCCCTCTTCCCGTTTCCGGGCGGGTGGGGGAAAAATTCGAAATTCGAAATTCGAAATTCGAAATCGGTGCCCATCTGATGGCCTTCGCCGCCTCCTTCCCCGGCTTCCGCCTCCGCCCGACCCGCTGGGGTCTGGTCTACCTCGCAGGCTGCTTCGTCCTCGGCATGGCGGCGGTGAACACCGGCAACAACGCCCTCATGGCCATGCTCGGCCTCGGGCTCGGCAGCTACGTCGT
>JALOKS010000163.1 GCA_025456385.1 Thermoanaerobaculales bacterium
CCGGACGCGCCTGCGCCGCCGGCGCCAGAGCCCGCCGCGCGACCTGGACGCGGCCGGTCGATGAGGTGTAGCTGCCCTCCGTCTCCGCCCACGACGCCGACGGCAGCACGAGGGTGGCGGCGTCGACGAGAGGGGTCCGCAGCCGCGCCGCCACCGCGACCTCGCGTCCGACCGCCGCGGCGGCCGCCGCCTCGCCCGCCAGCCAGGGGTGTGCGTGGGCGTCGAGGACCAGGATCGGGCCCTCGCTGTCGCGGACCGAGGCCTCGAGCGTCGGGCCGTCGGCGGTCGGCAGGCCGAGCAGGCGCGCGCCGGTGCTGTTGGGGTGGGCGTCGCGGCTGGCGGTCCACTCGCCGCGCCCGTTCTTGATCCGCCGCTCCGGGCTCTCGCTCACCGGCACCAGGACGGTCATGCGAGCGCCCTCGGCGAGCTGGCGCCGGACCTCGAACAGGGCCTCGTTGCTGAGGTTGGCGGAGGCAACGACCAGCGGCTTCGGGGCGTGTCTGAGCCGTTCGGCGAGCCAGCGCAGGGCCTCGTCCCAGGTCGGCGTCCGCTCGCCGCCCGCTGCTCGCAGCAGCGGCGCCTCCACCTCGCGGGCGTTGAGGCCCTCGGCGAGGAAGCGGCCGTAGTCGCACATCCACCAGCCGTTGATCTCCGGGTTGGCGCGCGGCACGAAGCGGTGGACGACCCCGTCGAGATGCCCGAGGTGGACGCTGCAGCCGATGCTGCAGCCCGGGCACAGGCTCGCCGTCTCCTCGAGGTGCCAGACCCGGGCGCGGAAGCGGAACTCCCTGACCGTCAGCGCGCCGACCGGGCAGACGTCGGCGACGCAGGCCGACCACGGGTTGTCGAGCGGCCGGCCGTCGAAGGTGTCGATGAAGCTCGAGTTCCCGCGCGACTTCATGGTCAGGTCGCCGGTCTCCGAGATCTCGGTGGTGAAACGGATGCAGCGCGTGCAGTGGATGCAGCGGTTCTGGTTCTGGACGACGTGCGGCCCGATCGCGCGCTGCTCGAAGCCGGGGTAGGTCCGCCGCCGATCGACCATGTGGGTGGTGTCGAGGCCGTGCTCGACCGAGTAGTCCTGGAGTCCGCACTCGCCGGCCTGGTCGCAGACCGGGCAGTCGAGGGGGTGGTTGGCGAGCAGCAGCTCCATGACCGCGGCCCGCGCCTCGCGCACCCGCAGCGAGTCGGTCAGCACCGCCATGTCCTCCTGCGCCGGCGTGGAGCAGGCGGTGACCAGGCGCGGCAGGCCCTGCACCTCGACGAAGCAGATGCGGCACTGGCCGACGACGCTGAGCCCGGGGTGGTAGCAGTAGGTCGGGATCTCGACCCCGGCTTTACGCGCCGCTTCCACCAGGTTGCAGCCCTCGGCCACGGTGACCTGCACCCCGTCGATGGTGAGCGAGATCATGCGCCGCCCGCCCCGTGATCGAAGAGCCCGCGGTCGGAGCGCAGGGGCAGCACGGGCAGCAGCGTCGGCGGCGCGGTCGCGCCGGCGATGGCGGCCTCGAACTCCTGCCCGAAGTGCTCGAGGAAGCTCGCGATCGGGCCGCAGAAGGCGTCGCCCAGGGGGCAGATGGTCATCCCCTGGCTGGCGTAGCGGGCGATGCGCCGCAGCGTCTCGAGGTCGTGCGGCCGGCCGTGCCCGCGGCGGATCCGGCGCACGACGTCGAGGGCCCAGTCCGAGCCCTCGCGGCAGGGGGTGCACTGGCCGCAGGACTCGTGCGCGTAGAAGGTCAGGAGGTTCTCGAGCGCCCACACCATGTCGACGGTCTCGTCCATCACGATGACGCCGCCCGAACCGAGCATCGAGCCGGCGGCCGCGACCGACTCGAAGTCGGCGGGGGTGTCGATCTTCGCGGCCGGCAGCACCGGCGCCGAGGAGCCGCCGGGAATGAAGGCCTTGAGCGCGCGCCCGCCCCGGATCCCGCCGCAGCGCTCCTCGATCAGCTCCCGGAAGCTGATGCCCATGACCTCCTCGTAGACTCCGGGCCGCCGCACGTGGCCGGAGACGCAGAACAGCTTGGTGCCGGTGCTGCGCTGGGTGCCGATGGCCGCGAACCAGGCGCTGCCACGGACGATGATGTGCGGCACGCAGGCCAGGGTCTCGACGTTGTTGACCACCGTCGGGCAACCGAAGAGCCCGACCACCGCCGGAAACGGGGGCTTGAGACGGGGGAGGCCGCGCTTGCCCTCCAGCGACTCGATGAGCGCCGTCTCCTCGCCGCAGATGTAGGCGCCCGCGCCGCGATGGACGTGGATCTCGAGATCGAAGTCCCTTCCCAGCACGCGGCGCCCGAGCAGGCCGGCCCCGCGGGCCTCGGCGATCGCCTCGTCGAGGATCGCCGCCTCGCGCACGAACTCGCCGCGGATGTAGAGGTAGGCGGTGCGGGCCCCGATCGCGTACGCGGCAATCGCGATGCCCTCGAGCACCATGTGGGGGTCGACGAGGATCAGCTCGCGGTCCTTGAAGGTCCCGGGCTCCGACTCGTCGGCGTTGCAGATCAGGTAGCGGGCCTTCGGCGAGTCGGTGGGCACGAAACCCCACTTGACGCCGGCCGGGAAGCCGGCCCCGCCGCGGCCTCGCAGGCCCGAGGCCCTGACCTCGGCGACGACGGCCGCCGGCTCCATCGCCAGGGCCTTCGCGAGCCCGCGGTAGCCGCCGCGGCTGCGGTAGTTGGCGAGGCTCCGCGAGCCCGCGAGTCCGCGCGCGGCGAGCAGGATCGAGGCGCTCACGAGGCCGCCAGGCGGTCGAGGATCGCGTCCAGGCGCTCGACCGTCAGGTCGCCGTAGTAGTCGTCGTTGACCTGGATCACCGGGCCCTCACCGCAGGCGCCGAGGCACTGCACCTCGACCAGGGTGAAGGCGCCGTCGGCGCTGGTCCCGCCGAAGTCGACGCCGAGCCGGCGCTTGAGGTGCGCGACGAGCTCGCCGGTCCCGCACAGCTGGCAGGACAGAGTGGTGCACACCTGCAGCAGGAAGCGGCCGGGAGGACGGCGCTGGAACATGGTGTAGAAGCTCACGACGCCCTCGACGAAGGCCGGGGCGAGGCCGAGCCGCGCGGCGACGGCGCTCATCGCCGCCGGCGAGATCCAGCCCCAGCGCCGCTGGCACAGCCACAGCACCGGCAGCAGGCCGGCCCCCGGGCGTGGGTAGCGGGCGAGGATGGCCGCGATCTCGGACTCCATCGCGGCGTCGAAGGCGAGCCCGGCGGGCTGGCCGGCGGGTGGGGAGGCGACCGGGGCCGCAGGCCCGCTCATCGCTCCCGGCCCGCGCCGGTGCCCGGAAGCGGCCGACGGCCCCAGTCGAAGATGCCCTTGCGCCACAGGTAGAGGTAGACGACGGCGAGCAGGAGGAGGAAGGCGAGCATCTCCCAGAGCGCCGCGAGGGAGCCGCCGGCAACCGCGCTCCGATAGCTCAGCGCCCAGGGATAGAGGAAGGCGACCTCGACGTCGAGGGCGACGAAGACCAGGGCGACGAGGTAGAACTTGATCGAGATCCGCTTGCGGGCGCGGTCGAGGAGCGGCACCCCGGACTCGTACGGTTGGCGCCCGCTCTCGCTCGGCCGGCGGACCCGGGTCCCGAGGAGGGCCGCCGTGCCGAGCAGCGCCGCCGCGAAGGCCGCGGCCGTCAGCAGCGCCATCAAAACCGGCAAGAACTGATCCGCCACCTCGCCATCCTGCCTCGTCGATATCGGAGCGAATCCTAACGGTGTCGCGGGTCGAGGTCAAATCGCAGCCGTGGTCGGGACCGGAACGGACGCCAGCGGTGGGGTCAGAGCCGGCGCCGTTCCGGTGCCGGGAGCAGGGGCGCGCGGAGGGCGACAGCGGCGTGCGCGCTGACGATCGAGAGGGCGACGTAGGCGGCGAGGACCGCCGATCCGGTCACCGGCAGGTCGACGAAGAAGCTGCCCCCGATCAGCAGCGAAGGCACGACGGCGAGCAGCGAGGTCAGCCACGCCCAGCGGCGGTTGCGGCAGGCCGAGGCGGTCACGACCGAGGCGCCGGCCACCAGCAGCGGCACGTGCAGAAAGGCGGAGCGCGCGATCGAGCGCTCGATGGCCTCGAGACGCTCGTCGAAGCTGACGCCGTCGACGGAGGCTCTGCGGAGGTCGTCGGCGATCCGCCGCTGCTCGACGCCGTCGAGCGCGTTGAGGCCGAGGGTGATGAGGAGCGCCACCACGGCGGCGAGGAAGAGGTCGGGGGTGACCCGGCGGAGCCATGCGATCATCTGTGAGCTCTCCTCCTTCGGCTCCGCGCGGCTTCCATCATCGCACGGCGGCCGCTCCGGCCGCCAGCCCGCCGGTGTTAGAATCGCCGCCCATGCAGCACGAGACGATCCTGATTCTCGACTTCGGCTCCCAGTACACGCAGCTCATCGCGCGCCGGCTGCGCGAGCTCGGGGTCAGAACGGTGATCGAGCGCGGCGACCTCGAGCCGGCCGGGATCGCCGCCGCGGCCCCGCTCGCCGTCGTGCTCTCGGGCGGTCCGGCGAGCGTGTTCGAGCCGGGCTCCCTGCAGGTCGACCGCGGGGTCTTCGAGCTCGGGGTGCCGGTCCTCGGCATCTGCTACGGGCTGCAGCTCATGGCCCGCCACCTCGGCGGCGAGGTGCGGCCGTCGCAGCGGCGCGAGTACGGCTTCGCCGAGCTGGAGGTGGGCTCGGACGGCGAGGTCTTCGCCGGCACGCCCGGAACCCAGCCGGTGTGGATGAGCCACGGCGACTCGGTCGCGCGCGTCCCGCCGGGCTTCCGGGTCCTCGCCCGCACGCCGACCACCGAGGTCGCGGCGATGTACGACCCGGAACGGAGATTCATCGGCCTCCAGTTCCACCCCGAGGTCCGGCACACCCCGCACGGCATGCGCCTGCTCGAGAACTTCATCGCCATCGCCGGCGCACGGCGCGACTGGAGCCCGGCCGCGATCCGCCGCGAGCTGGTGGCCGAGCTCCGCGACCGGCTCGGCGCGGGACGGGTGGTCTGCGGGGTCTCGGGCGGGGTCGACTCGTCGGTGACCGCGATGCTGCTGCGCGAGGCCATCGGCGAGCGGCTGCTGCCGATCTTCGTCGACACCGGCCTGCTGCGCAAGAACGAAGGCGACACGGTCGCGCGGCGCTTCGCCGACTTCGGCCTCGAGCTCCTCCGCATCGATGCCGGTCCGAGCTTTCTCGCCGCACTCGCCGGCGTCGAGGACCCGGAGGCGAAGCGCAAGATCATCGGCAGGCTGTTCGTCGAGGTCTTCGAGAGCGAGGCGGCGCGCCACCCCGACGCGCGCTACCTCGCCCAGGGCACCCTCTACCCGGACGTCATCGAGTCCTCCGGGGTCCGCGGAACGGCGGCCGTCATCAAGACCCACCACAACGTCGGCGGGTTGCCGGAGCGCCTCGGCCTCGAGCTCGTCGAGCCCCTGCGCGACCTCTTCAAGGACGAGGTCCGGCGGGTGGGGGAGGAGCTCGGACTGCCGCACGAGTTCGTCTGGCGCCACCCCTTTCCGGGGCCCGGGCTGGCGGTGCGGATCCTCGGCGCGGTCGACAGCGAGCGGGTCCGCACCCTGCAGGAGGCCGACGCGATCGTGATCGAGGAGGTGCGGGCGGCGAAGCTCTACGACGAGATCTCGCAGGCGCTCGCCGTACTGCTCCCGGTCAAGAGCGTGGGCGTGATGGGCGACTCGCGGACCTACGAGAATGTGCTCGCGGTGCGGGCGGTGACGACCACCGACTTCATGACCGCCGACTGGTTCCGCTTCCCGCCCGAGGTCCTCGACCGGATCGCGCGTCGGGTCGTCAACGAGGTCAAGGGCATCAACCGCGTGGTCTACGATGTGACCTCCAAGCCGCCGGCGACCATCGAGTGGGAGTAGGGCCGGGAATTCAGAATTCGGAATTCGGAATTCGGAATTCGGAACGGCGAGCCTTCCCCGTGGATCTGCAAACACGAGCGCATCGCGCCACCTTCAAGGCACCGGCGGGAGTTCCGATTTCGAGGGTTGGCCGCGTCGCGCTGGGCGTCCCTGGGGGTGGTGCCCTTTCGAAATTCCGAACTCCGAATTCCGAATTCCGAATTCGAACAGCGGTGGATGGTAGAATCCCTCCGCCGCTGGTTCAGCTTCACCCGGCGGCATGCCCATCGGCGCAGAGCCGCACGATGGACCCCCCGGGAG
>JALOKS010000164.1 GCA_025456385.1 Thermoanaerobaculales bacterium
CCCGCCTCCGGCACCTGATCCCGGAGCCGGAGTGGGCGGCGTACGCCCAGGAGATCGTGGCGATCGAGCGTTTGAAGCGCGAGCGCGGAGCGGTGATCCTCGCCCACAACTACCAGACCCCGGAGATCTTCCACGGCGTCGCCGACATCACCGGCGACTCGCTCGAGCTCGCCCGCCGCGCCGCCGAGAGCGCGGCCGAGGTGATCGTGGTCTGCGGCGTCCACTTCATGGCCGAGACCGCCAAGATCCTCAATCCGGAGCGAACGGTCCTGATCCCCGACCTCGAGGCGGGCTGCTCGCTTGCCGACTCGATCACCGCCGCCGACCTTCGCGCGCTCAGGGCCCGCTACCCCGGAGTGCCGGTAGTGACATATGTCAACACCTCCGCGGAGGTCAAAGCGGAGACTGACATCTGCTGCACCTCGGCCAACGCCGTGGAGGTCGTGGAGTCCCTGGGCGCCGAGCGGGTGATCTTCCTGCCCGACCAGTACCTCGCCCGCTGGGTGGCGGCGAACACCGAGGTCGAGATCATCCCCTGGCACGGCCGCTGCGAGGTCCACGAGAAGTTCTCGGCCGCCGACATCGCGAGCTACCGCCGGCAGTTCCCGGGCATCCGGGTGCTCGCCCACCCCGAGTGCGACCTCCCGGTGCTCGAGGCCGCCGACATGGTGGGCTCGACCGCGGGCATGATCCGCTGGCTGCGGGAGCAGCGGCCGGCGCGGGTGGTGATGGCCACGGAGTGCTCGATGAGCGACAACGTCTCCGCCGAGCTCCCGGAGATCGAGTTCGTGCGCCCCTGCACCCTCTGCCCGCACATGAAGCGGATCACCCTCGCCGCGATCGTCGCCAGCCTCGAGCGCCTGCAGCACCCGGTGGAGGTGGCGCCCGAGATCGCCGGCCGCGCCCGCCGGGCGGTCGAGCGGATGCTCGAGGTCGGGCGCGGGGAGCGCCGATGAGCGCGCGGCCCTTCGCCCCGGACGAGGTGTACAGCGCCGAGGTCCTGGTGGTCGGCGCCGGCGTCGCCGGCCTCGCGGCCGCCCTGCACGCGGCCGGCCGCGAGGTCCTGCTCGTCGACACGACGACCTTCGCCGCGGGCGGCTCGAGCGTGCACGCGCAGGGCGGGGTGGCGGCGGCGCTGGGCGCCGACGACAGCCCGTCGGTGCACGCCGAGGACACCATCAGCGCGGGGGCCGGGCTGTGCGAGAGGGAGATCGTCGCGCGGGTCACCGCCGAGGGCCCGCGGCGGGTCGCTGAGCTCCTGCGGCGCGGCGCGCGCTTCGACCGCCTCGCGGACGGCAGCCTCGCCCTCGGCCGCGAGGGCGCCCACCGCCGCCGGCGGATCGCCCACGCCGCCGGCGATGCGACCGGGCGCGAAATGGTGCGGGCCCTGGCCGCCGCGGTGCGCGAGGCGCCCCACGTGGCGATCCTCGAAGGGGCCCTCGCCCTCGATCTCGTCCTCGACGGCGGCCGGGTCGCGGGCGTGGCGGCGGTCGCCCGCGACGGCCGCCACCTCCTGCTGGCGGCCTCCGAGGTGGTGCTGGCGACCGGCGGCATCGGCGGGTTGTGGCGGCGCACGACCAACCCGCCGGAGGCGATCGGCGGCGGCCTGGCGATGGCGATCCGGGCCGGCGCCGCGGTCGCCGACCTCGAGTTCATGCAGTTCCACCCGACCGCCCTCGACGTGGCGTCCGACCGGCTGCCGCTGCTGACCGAGGCCCTGCGCGGCGAGGGCGCGCGGCTGGTCGACCGCCGGGGCCGCCGCTTCATGCCCGACGAGCACCCCGACGCCGAGCTCGCCCCGCGCGACGTGGTGGCGCGGGCGATCTGGCGGCGCCTGCGCGCCGGCGACCGCCCCATGCTCGACGCGACGGCGCTCGGTGGGGTGCTCGAGCGCCGCTTCCCGACCGTGGTGCGGCTGTGCCGCGAGCACGGCTTCGAGCTCGCCCGCGAGCCGGTGCCGGTGACGCCGGCGGCGCACTACCACATGGGTGGGGTGGTGGTGGACGCCTGCGGCCGCAGCACCCTGCCGGGACTGTGGGCCTGCGGCGAGGGCGCCCGCAGCGGCCTCCACGGTGCCAACCGCCTGGCGAGCAACTCGCTGCTCGAGGCGCTGGTCTACGGCGCGGCGGTCGGAGAGGCCCTCGCCGCGGCCTGCCGCGAGCGCAGCCACCCGCTGCGGACCCGTGAGCTCGCGGCGCGGGCGGCCCTGCAGGTGGCAGCGGCGCCGCGGCTCGCAACGGCTCCCGAGGGGGAGCGCGCCGCCGCGGCGGCGGTGCGCGCTCTGCTGTGGGACGAGGTCGGTCTCGAGCGCACTGCCGGCGGTCTGCGCCGCGGCGCCGAGGGGCTCGCGGCGATCGAGGCCGCGACCGCCGGGCGTGGCAGCGGCGAGCTCGCGAGCATGGTGCTGGTGGCGGGCCTGGTGGTCGCGGCGGCGGCCGCGCGGACCGAGAGCCGCGGCGCGCACTTCCGGAGCGACGCGCCGCTCGCCGCCGACTGCTGGCGCCAGACGCTCGTCTTCGCGGGCCGCCGCATGCTGCCGCCACGGCCCGTCACGAGCCGTGCGGCCGGCGGCTGAGGTGCTCCGGCGGGCGCGCGGACAAGGAGGACCATGAACGTGATTCCGACCCTGCAGCCGCTCCTCTACGAGGAGATCGTGCGCGGCGCGCTGCGCGAGGACCTCGGCCGCGCCGGCGACCTGACGACCGACGCCCTGATCGGACCCGCGACCGCCTGCAGGGCGCGCCTCGTGGCGCGCCGCCCGGGGCGGGTGGCCGGTGGGGCCGTGGCGGCCTCGGCCTTCACGCTGCTCGATCCGCGGCTTGCGGTCCGTCACCCGGCGGCCGACGGCAGCGAGGTCGAAGCCGGCGCCGCCGTGCTGGAGCTCGAGGGGCCGGCGCGGGGGATTCTGAGCGGCGAGCGCGTGGCGCTCAACCTGCTCGGGCTCCTGTGCGGCATCGCGACCCTGACCGCCGCTTTCGTGCGGGCCGCCGCGGGGAGCGGCGCGCGGATCGTCTGCACCCGCAAGACGACACCGCTCCTGCGCGGCCTCGAGAAGTACGCCGTGCGCTGCGGCGGCGGCGCCAACCACCGCTTCGGCCTCGACGACGGGGTGCTGATCAAGGACAACCACCTCGCGCTCGTGGGCGGCGTCGCTCCTGCAGTCCGGCGGGCGCGGGCGGCGGTCGGACACATGCTCACGATCGAGGTCGAGGCCGACACCCTGGCCCAGGTCGAGGAGGCGCTGGCGGCCGGCGTCGACGCGGTTCTCCTCGACAACATGGACCTCGCGACCCTGCGCGAGGCCGTGCGCCTGATCGACCGCCGCTGCCTCGCCGAGGCCTCGGGCGGCATCGATCTCGGCACCGCCGCCGCCGTCGCCGCCACCGGCGTCGACCTGCTGTCGGTGGGGGCCCTCACCCACTCGGCGCCGTGGCTCGACCTTTCGCTCGAGGTGGAGAAGGGCGGCGGCTGACCGCCGCCCCGGTCCTCGGCGCCGCGACGGGAGGTCGTGCTCCGGCTGACTCGGCCATCGCCCGCCGCGCGAGATCGCGATTCCCCACAAAACCCCCACCCTGGTGCAGCCGTACCCACGGGAGAAGCTGCCCCCAGGGGTGGACTTCCATCGACTGTCCGGCCGCGAGTGCGGATCGCCGGTGTTCCAATCGCAGGTAGAGCTCGGAGGGAAAGGAGGCGGCGCCACTCGGGGGACCTCGCAGTCGGGCAGGTCGCAGCGGCCGATCGCGGACCGCTCGCGCCGGCCCGTTGTCCATCAACTACGGATCGAGGAGGTCAGCATGCGATACCGAGTGACAACCGTGCTGGCGGCTCTCGCGCTCGCCGTCGCGGGGGCAGCCACTGCGCAGACCGGAGGAAGCACCCTGTCGGGGCGCGTGATCTACGAGGAGCAGGGCCTGCCGGGCGTGACCGTGACGGTCACCTCGCCGGCGCTGCAGGGGCAGCAGGTGGCGGTCAGCAACGAGCAGGGCGATTACATCTTCAAGGCCCTGCCGGCGGGAGACTACAGGGTTCGATTCGACCTCGCAGAGTTCACCAGCCTGGAGTACGACGTCCGGCTCTCGACCTCGCAGCCGCGCCGGCTCGACGCGGTGATGTACCCCGAGGCGGTCGAGCAGGAGATCATCGTCACGGGCCAGTACGAGACGGTGTCGACCGGCTCGCAGGGCTCCGAGACGATGGAGCAGTCGACCCTCGAGAAGCTGCCGGTTCTGCGCAACATCAACAACGCGGTGCTGCTGGCGGCGGGAACGGCGGCCAGCGGCCCGGGTGGCAACATCTCGATCGCCGGCGCCCAGTCGTGGGAGAGCCTCTACACCATCAACGGGGTGGTCATCAACGAGAACATCCGCGGCCAGGCCCTGGACCTCTACATCGAGGACGCCATCCTCGAGACGACGACCATCACCTCGAGCGCCTCCGCCGAGTACGGACGCTTCGCCGGCGGCGTCGTCAACATGGTGACCAAGACCGGGGGCAACGAGTTCTCGGGCTCCTTCCGGGTCAACGTCAGCAACGACAGCTGGAACGGCGAGACCCCGCTCACGGTGTCCCAGGAGGACACGAACAACTACGTCTACGAGGCGACCTTCGGCGGGTACATCCTGCGCGACGCGCTGTGGTTCTTCGCCGCCGGTCGCGACCGCCAGGACTCCGGCAGCGATCAGCTCATCACACCCGGCCAGCCGGAAGCCGGCATCCCGTACCCGACGACGGCGGAGCAGCGGCGTCTCGAGGGCAAGCTCACCGGCTCCTTCGGGCCGCGGCACCGGGTGATGCTGAGCTACCTCGACATCGAGGACGACCGCACCAACCAGATCAACTTCGCCCCCTCGCCGTCCCTCGACGGCATCGTCGCCGAGGAGTCGGTACCTCAGACCGGTCTCTCGGTGACCTACACCGGCGTGCTGTCGGACAGCTTCTTCCTCGAAGGCCTGTACTCGCAGCGCGAGCTCACGATCATCGGCGGCGGCGGCGTCAACACCGAGCTCAACGGCTCGCCGATCTGGGACCTGCTCGAGAGCATCACCTTCAACGACGCGTGGTTCGACGGCGCCGGGCCGCCGAAGCAGCGCGACAACGAGAACTACTACGTCAAGGCCTCGTGGTTCGTCTCCGCCGCCGGCACCCACGACCTGGTTTTCGGCTACGACTACTTCGACGACCAGAACACCGAGAACAACCGCCAGATGGCCTCGGGCTACGCCTTCGCGCCCTTCGTGCCGCAGGACTACTCGGAGCCCGGAAACCCGTTCGTCGTCATCGAGCCCTTCGGCGGCTACATCATCTGGGGCGACGTCCTGCAGGAGTCGGTGGGCAGCCACGTCGAGACGACCTCGCTGTACGCCAACGACACCTGGCGCATCAACGATCGCCTGACCTTGAGCCTGGGCGTGCGGTACGACAAGAACGACGCCAGCGACCAGGCGGGGGCGAAGACCGTCGACGACTACCGCATCAGCCCGCGCCTGTCCGGCAGCTACGACCTCACGGGGGACGGCAGCATCATCCTGACCGCGGGTTACAACCGCTACGTCACCGCACTCACCCAGAATCAGGGGACCGCGGGCTCGTCGGCCGGGGAGCCGGTCTACAACTGGTACCTCTACGCCGGCCCGGCGGCCACCGCCGGCACGCCCGAGTACCCGACCAACGCCGACGCGCTCGACGTGCTCTTCGACTGGTTCTTCAACGAGTACGGAGGCCCCGGCAACCTCGATCTCGCGGTCTCCATCTCGATTCCTGGCCTGACGCCGCGCATCGGCGAGGACCTGCGTGCACCCTACGGCGACGAGTACACCGCCGGCGCCTCCTTCCGGCTCGGCAACCGCGGCGTGCTGCGGGCCGACTACGTGCACCGCGAGTACGGCAGCTTCTACGCCTCGCAGATTACCCCCGGCAGCTTCGCCGAGGTGCCGGGCACGGGCGAGCTCATCGACCAGGCGGTCTACATCAACGACGACTCGATCTACAACCGCGCCTACGATGGCGTCATGGCGCGTTTCGACTACCGCATCGGCGCACGCTGGAGCCTCGGCGCCAACTACACCTGGTCCGAGGCCACGGGCAACTTCGACGGCGAGCGCGGCGACACCGGACCGATTCCGGGCTCCTTCTTCGAGCAGAGCTTCTTCTCGGGCACGCCCTACAGCGCCGCCGCCACGATCGACACCGTGCCCTACGTGGGCGACCCCGCCGACCTCGGCTACGCCAACAACCCGGGCTTCCAGAACTACTTCTTCTCCGAGCGCGGCGCCTTCCGCACCGAGGACGTCACCCGCACCGACCTCGCGCTCAACTACTCGTTCTTCGTCAACCTCGGCGGGACCCAGCTCGAGCTCTTCGTGCAGCCCGAGGTGGTGAACGTCTTCAACGAGGACGCGGTGGTGACGCCAAACACGACCGT
>JALOKS010000165.1 GCA_025456385.1 Thermoanaerobaculales bacterium
GCGAGAATAAATGGGTTACTATCGAGACAGATGGAGCGAGAACGACGCGCCGGGGTGCTGCTGCACCCGAGCTGTCTGCCCTCCCGGTTCGGCATCGGCGATCTCGGGCCGACCGCGGCCGCCTACGTGGAGTGGCTGGCCGGCGCCGGCGCCGGCTGGTGGCAGGTGCTGCCGCTGCACCCCCCGGGCCCCGGCCACTCGCCGTACTCGGCGATCTCCACCTTCGCCGGCAACGAGCTCCTCGTCAGCCCGGACCTCCTCGTCGAGGACGGCATCCTCGGGGAAGCGGAGGTCGCGGACGCTCCGGACTTCCCGCGCGCCTGGGTCGAGTTCGACGCGGTCGTGCCCTACAAGACGGCCCTGCTCCGGCGCGCCTTCGATCGCTTCACCGAGCGCCGGCCCGCCGGGCTCGCGCAGCAGCTCGAAGCCTTCCGGCAGCGGCACCGGGGCTGGCTCGCCGACTACGCGCTCTTCCGCGCGCTGCGCGACAGCCGCGGCCGTCAGGCCTGGTACGAGTGGCCGCCCGAGCTCGCGGCCCGCCGGCCCGAGGCGCTCGAGGCCTGGCGCGAGTCGCACCGCGACGACGTGGCCTTCGCCGAGTTCTGCCAGTTCCTGTTCTTCCGCCAGTGGGGCGCCCTGCGCGACTGGGCGCGCGAGCTCGGCGTGCGCGTCTTCGGCGACGTCCCGATCTTCGTCTCCCGCGACTCGGCCGAGGTGTGGGCCCGCCCCGATCTGTTCCTGCTCGACGCCGAGGGCCGGCCGACGGTGGTCGCCGGCGTGCCCCCGGACTACTTCTCGGCCACCGGTCAGCTGTGGGGCAACCCCCTCTACGACTGGGAGCGGATGGCGGGCGACGGCTACGCGTGGTGGGTGTCGCGGCTCCGGCAGACGCTCGAAACGGTCGACATGGTCCGCATCGACCACTTCCGCGGCTTCGCGAGCTACTGGGAGGTGCCGGCCGACGCGACCACCGCGGTCCACGGCACCTGGCGGCAGGGGCCCGGCCGGGGCTTCTTCGACGCCGTCGCGGCCGCCCTCGGCGACCTGCCCCTGGTGGCGGAGGACCTCGGCGAGATCACGCCCGACGTGATCGAGCTCCGCAAAGGGCTCGGGCTGCCCGGAATGGCGATTCTCCACTTCGCCTTCTCTCCGCGGCCCCGCTCCTCCTTCATACCCTACAACCTCGAGCGCGACCTCGTGGTCTACACCGGCACCCACGACAACAACACCTCGGTCGGCTGGTACCACGACGACGCGGGCGAGCCGGAGCGGGACCTCCTCCGCCGCTACGCCGCCTGCTCGGGGAGGGAGGTCCACTGGGACCTCATCCGCCTCGCCCTGGCCTCGGTCTGCGACCTCGCGGTGGTGCCGCACCAGGACCTCGCGGGGCTCGGCGGCGACTGCCGCATGAACACGCCGGCGGTGGGCGACGGCAACTGGCGCTTCCGCATCACGCCGGCGATGCTCGGCGAGGGCATCCAGGCCCGGCTCTTCGACCTGATCGAGACCTACGGCCGGCTTCCGGAGGGGCGGCGGCCCCCGCCCGGGCCCGACCCGCCCTGATATGCAAAAAATACGTTAAAACTTCGCGAAGATGGACTGATCGCACCAGATCCAGTCTTGATGAGCGGGGAAGCCTGACTGATACTTGATTCCATGAAGGCCACCGCCCTCCGTGCCGCAAGCCTGCTCGCCGCGTGCCTGCTCGCGACGCTCGCCGGCGCCACCACCATCATCGCGCCCGCCGACCCCGGCGAGCTCGCGGTTCAGAGCGAGGGCGTGTTCCTGGCCCGAGCCGGGGCGAGCGCGGCGATTCCACGGATGCACGTGTCGACCGTGACCGAGCTCGTGGTCGTCGAGGTCCTCAAGGGCGCGCTCGCGCCGGGCGAGCGGATCGAGGTCCTGGCTCCCGGGGGACGGCTGGGCGACGAGATCTGGTTCGTCCCCGGCTCGCCCGGCTTCGTCGACGGCGAGGTCTACCTGCTGTTCGCCGACCGCGGCGGCGACGGCCGCTGGCGGCCGCGCCTGATGGCCGAGAGCGTGCTGCGGCGCGAGCTCGGCTCCGACGGCCGCCGGATCCTGGTCAAGCTCGACGAGGCCTCCGGCGTGCGGAGCCTGCCGGTGCCGGGCGCGGCCGAGGTGCTGTTCCCGCCGGCCGTCAAGGAGCGGAGCTTCGTCGGCGCCCTGCGGGCGCGGCTCGCGGGCCGCCCGGGCTGGGACTGGGCGCCGCTGGTCGATGAGGAGGCCGCAGCAGCGGCGGCGGCAAAGGCCGCGCCGAGCGGGTGTGTGTTCATGGAATCGGGCGGCAGCGATTTCCGCTGGCGGACCTTCGACACCGGCGGCTCGGCGACGATGCGGGCCTCGAGCACCGGCGACACCTCGCTGTCCGGCGGCGGCTACGCCGAGGTTCAGAACGCCCTCGGCCGCTGGAACGCGGTGGCGTCGACCAGCATCGACGTCCGCTACGGCACCCTCAACTCGAGCGCGCTGAGCTGCACCTCGAACTTCGACTACCTCTCCAACACGGTGGTGTTCAACGACCCGTGCGACGACATCGGCAACCTCAGCGGCTGCAGCGGCACCCTGGCGATGGGCGGCGTCGGGGCGAGCGGCTCCCACACCTTCGACGGCGACACCTGGTGGACGATCTCGACCTGGTACGTGGTGGTGAACAACGGCTCTGGCTGCCTGGGCTCGGCGGACTACGAGCTGATGCTGACCCACGAGCTCGGCCACGGCCTCGGCTTCGGGCACGTCGCCGACTCGAGCGCACTGATGTTCGCGTACTGCTGCAACGACCACAACGCGACCGACATCGCCTGCGCGCAGTACCTGTACCCCGCGTCCGGAGGAACCGTGACGCCCACGGCGACCCGGACGCCGACCCGCACCCCGACCCGGACCCCGACCCCCGGCGGGCCGACCCTGACCCCGACCATGACCCGCACCCCGACCGCGACCCGCACCCCGACCCGGACACCGACCTCCGGCGGGCCGACCGCGACGCCGACGCGCACGGCCACCCGCACCGCGACCCCGACCCGGACGCCGACCCGCACCCCGACCCGGACCGCGACGCCAACCCCGGGTCCTTCGGAGATCGTGGTCCCGGTCGTGGTGCACGTCGACGGCGTCGGCGGCACCGCCTGGCGCTCGGACGTGGTGGCGACCAACCGCAACGCGCGCGCCCAGCAGCTGCGCTTCCGCTACGAGACGGCCGCGAAGGCCTCCTTCAGCGCCACCCGCAGCGTGCCCGCCTTCGCGAGCCTGCTGCTCGAGGACCTGGTCGAGACCCTGTTCGGCGCCGGCGACGGCCGCGGGCCGCTCGAGGTCGAGGTCCTGACCAGCGGCACCCTGCCGCCGGCGGTGGTGTCGCGCGCCTACGCCGCGAACAGCTTCGGCAACCTCGGCTCGGGCCTTCCGGCCGACGTCGAGCCCTCGACCACCACGGTCTCGATGCCCGGGCTCCTCCAGGACGGGGAGTTCCGCACCAACGTCTCGGTCACCGCTGGGGATCTCGAGACCTGGGCGAGCTTCGACCTCTACCGCGGGCTCGACGGCAGGGTCGCCGGCCCGGTGCAGCGGCTGGTGGCGGCCGGCGCCCAGAGCCAGTGGTCGATCGACCAGCTCTTCCCCGGTACTGCCCGCGAAGGCGTGCCGATGACCGTGCGGGTCGGGCTCTCGAAACCGGGCGTGGCCTTCGCGTCCCTGGTCGACAACGCCTCCACCGACTCGGCCGTGCTGCTCGGCGCGGCGCCGGCGAGCGAGTGGATCGTGCCGGTCGTCGCCCACCTCCCGGGCGCCGAGGGGACCTTCTGGAGCTCCTCGGTGTCGCTGTGGAACGCGAGCGGCAGCACCGCCTGGGTCGACCTCGAGTACCTGCCGGAGAAGACCGACAACTCTGGCGGCGGCCAGCACGCACCGTACGTGCGCCTCGACCCCTATGCGACCCGGACCCTCGACGACGTGGCCCTCAACTCCTTCGGGGTCGACGACGGCAAGGGCGTGCTGTCGGTCGAGTCGACGCAGCCGATCACGGTCAGCTCGCGGGTCTTCACCGACTGCCTGGTGTGCCCCGCCGGCGGCGCCTCGGGCAACGGCGTGCGCACGGTGCCGGCGGCCGCCCTCGACGCGCAGCCGAAGGTTCTGCCCGGCGTGCTGGTGGCTGACGGCTTCCGGACCAACGTCGGCCTGGTCACCGGCGGCGCTTGGGTCAACTTCACGGTCGAGCTGCGCGACGGCGACGGCGCCCTGCTCGGAACCAAGGCGATCAGCGTGCCGCCGCGGACCATGCGGCAGTGGTCGGTCGATCAGCTCTTCGGAGCGGCCTACGTGGCGCCCGACCCGGTGGGCTCGCTCAGGGTTTCGGGCAGCGGGCCCTTCCTGGCCTACCTGACGGTCATCGACGGCAGCTCGCAGGACCCGGTGTTCGTGATGCCTCGGTGATTCGTCGGCCGTTCCGGCCGACGAATCACGGCGTCCCTCGGGCGCTGCGCGCCCTCGGGACGACGGGGATGTCAACGCTCTGCAAAACCTCGAGACCGATCACCCTGCGAAGGTGACCGCGCTCACACGCCGGGTCTTGATCTGAGGGCGCCCTTCCGGGAAGCTGGAGAGCATGCGGAAGGTGGGCGCCTCGGCCGCGTGCTTCGTCGTCGTGTCGCTGGTCGCGGCCCTCGCCGGCGCGGTCACGATCATCGCCCCAAGCGACCCGGGCGCTCTTGCCGTGCAGAGCGACGGGGTGTTCCTGGCGCGCGCCGGCGCCGGCGCGCCGCTGCGGACGGCGCACCTCTCGACCGTGACCGACTTCGAGGTGCTGTCGGTGGTCAAGGGGCGGCTGCGGGTCAGGGACCTGATCGCGGTGGTCGTGCCGGGCGGGCAGGAGGGCGACGAGATCTGGTATGTCCCGGGCTCCCCGCAGTTCATTCCCGGAGAGGTGTACCTGATCTTCGCCGACCTCGGTGAGGACGGGCTGTGGCGGCCGCGGCTGCTCGCGGAGAGCGTGCTCCGTCGGGTCCGCGGCGCGGACGGCACGCGGGTGCTGGTGCCCGTCGACGAGGCCGCAGAGGTCGAGAGCCTGCCGGTTCCGGGTGCCGCGAGCGTGCTCTTCCCCGGGGCCATGGACGAGGCGCCCTTCGTCGACGCCGTCCGGCGGAGGCTCGGCGGCCGCCCGGGCTGGGACTGGGCGCCTCTGCTCGCGGTGGGCGAGGAGTGGGCCGCGGCGGCGAAGGCCGCGCCGTCGGGGTGTGCGTTCATGCAGTCCGGCGGCACCAGCTTCCGCTGGCGGAGCTTCGACACCGGCGGCTCGGTCACGATGTGGGCGGGGAGCACTGGGGACACCTCCATCTCGGGCGGCGGCTACGGCCAGGTGCAGGGCGCGCTCGGCCGCTGGAATGCCGTGTCGTCGACGAGCATCAACGCGCTCTACGGCGGGGTGACCTCGAGCTCGATCACCTGTACCGCAAGTCAGGACAGCCTCGCCAACGCGGTGGTCTTCAACGACCCCTGCAACGACATCGCGAACCTCAACGGCTGCAGCGGCACCCTCGCCTACGGCGGCGTCGGGGCCAGCGGCACCCACAGCTTCGACGGCACGACCTGGTACTCGGTCAACAAGTGGTACGTGGTCGTCAACAACGGCTCCGGCTGCCTCGGTTCGACGAACTACGAGATCATGCTCACCCACGAGCTCGGCCACGGTCTCGGCTTCGGCCACACCGCGGACCCGAGCTCGCTGATGTACCCGAGCTGCTGCCACCCCCACAGCGCCCTCGACGTGACCTGCGCGCAGTACCTGTACCCGGGAGGCGCGCCGCCCCCGAGCACACCGACCCCGACCGCGACGCCGACCCGGACCGCGACGCCGCCGCCGGCGACCGCGACGCCGACCCGGACCCCGACGCCGCCGCCGGCGACCGCGACGCCGACCCGGACCGCGACCCCGCCGCCGGCGACCGCGACGCCGACCCGGACCGCGACCCCGCCGCCGCCGACCGCGACGCCGACCCGGACCGCGACGCCGCCGCCGGCGACCGCGACGCCGACCTGGACCGCGACGCCGCCGCCTCCGACCGCGACATCGACCTGGACCGCGACCCCGCTTCCAGCGACCGCGACGCCGACGTGGAC
>JALOKS010000166.1 GCA_025456385.1 Thermoanaerobaculales bacterium
GCCGTGAGACGCCGGCCGCTCAGCGGCGGACGCCGACAACGCTGAACTCCTTGTAGAGCCCGAGAGCCTCGCGCACACGCTGGCCGAGGAGGCGGAGGGGCGCGACCGCGAGCTTGCCGAGCCTGGCCGGGAACGGCGCGCGGCGGTGCCAGAGGTCGGGGTGGGGGCAGCGGACGGGCTCGAAGCCCTCCTCGCGCAGCAACCGCGAAAGGGTCGCCGGCGTGTAGTAGACGAAGTGCTCGCGGCCGTGGCTCGTCGGGATGTAGTAGCGCGACACCCCGGGGTCGCGGAGCGACTTGGCGTAGCCGGCGTGGGGCACGGCGAGGTAGACGCCGCCGCCGGGCCGCAGCACGCGCCGGATCTCGGCGAGCGCCTCGCGGGGCCGCGGCGTGTGCTCGAGCACGTGCTTCATCACGACCAACTGGAACGCGGCGTCGGGGAAAGGGACACCGTCCATCGTGCCGACCTCGGCCTTGAACCCGCGCTCGCGGCAGCGCGCCACCGCGTGCTCGCTGATGTCGACGCCGGTCGCGTCGAGACCGAGGTCGTGCGCCGCCTGCAGGGTGTAGCCGGTGGCGCAGCCGACGTCGAGCATGGGCCCGGGCCCGACGTGGTTGAGGAGATCGAGGATCTGGTTCTTCGACTTGCCCACCCGTCGCCGCTGCCGCGTGTCGTAGGGCCGACGTGCGCCGGGCTTGTTGACGTAGTACTCCTGCTGATAGACCTCCGGGGCCATCTCCTCCCGGGTCTTGTAGATGAGGCTGCAGCTGCAGCGCACCCAGGTCAGCTCCGGGAACGAGCACAGGACCTCGTGCTCGGTGGAGCCGCACAGGGTGCAGCGATCGGCGATCACAGTCATGGTCACGAACATAGCACGGGATTCAGGGCTTCTCCGCCGCGGCCTCAGGCTGTGGATTGCCGCTGCGGAGAGAAGTGTGCGGCAGGCGGACGCGGCGACGGGCGTCGCCGTGTCGGGCCGACCACCGCGCCTCCGATCCGCATCAGGGATTGCTGATCCCTCATCCAGTCTGCTACCTTCTCTCGGCCGGCCGGCGGAAGCCTGGGAAGCGGGGGCGGCCCGGCGGCAGGGGGGTTCCGCTCGACGCCATGGATGCAGGCCGCAGGCTCGACGCTGCGCTGAAGGCTCTCTCCGGGGCGGGCGGGCTGTTCATCGTCGCGGCTGCCGGCGTGCTCGGCGGGCTCGGGTCGTTCACCTTCGGCTACGGCGACGGGCTGGCCTACCTCAAGAACGATCCTGCAGCCTGCGCCAACTGCCACGTCATGCAGGCGTCGTACGACTCGTGGCTGAAGTCGAGCCACCGCAGCGTCGCGACCTGCAACGACTGCCACCTCTCCCACTCCCCGGTCGGGAAGTGGATGACCAAGGCCGACAACGGCTTCTTCCACTCCCTGGCCTTCACGACCGGAAGCTTCCACGAGCCGATCCGGATCAAGGCGCGCAATCGGCAGGTCGCCCAGGACGCCTGCCTGCACTGCCACCGGAACTTCGTCAACCAGATGCTGCCGGCCACCCGCGGCGGCGACATGCTGTGGTGCGTCCAGTGCCACGGGTCAGTGGGCCACGCGCAGCGGTAGCGGAATCAGGAGGCGGCGATGACGGCAAGCCACGACACCAAAGGTCAGCACGACCCGCAGAATCCGGAGCGGTCGGCCCGCAGGAAGGCCTGGATCCTTCTGGCGTCGGCCTTCCTGGTCGCCGTCGTCGCCACGCTCGTGGTCACCTTCGTGCTGGTGACGATGTTCGAACGCAAGCAGGAGGCGCGGACGCCCTTCGTGCGGGCGGTCGAGGTCAGCGAGGTCAGCACCGACTCGCAGCCGTGGGGCGCCAACTGGCCGCACCACTTCGACGGCTGGCGCTCGACCGCCGGCGAGAGGTTCTACGGCGGCTCGAGCGCACTGCCGGCGAGCAAGCTGGAGAAGTACCCCTGGCTGAAGCGTCTCTACGCGGGCTACGCCTTCAGCATCGACTACCGCGAAGCGCGCGGCCACGCCTACATGCTCTACGACCAGGGGGTGACCGAGCGCGTGACCCAGAAGCCGCAGGCCGGGGCCTGTCTGCACTGCCACACGTCGATCTCGGTCCTCTACCGCAAGGTGGGGCTGGAGGCGATGGGCCTGCCGGCCGACGAGGCGGCGCTCGCTGCCGACTTCAACATGCCGGCTGTGATCCGCGGCTTCGAGGAGCTGAGCACGCGGCCGTACTTCGAGGTGATGCAGCTGCTGCGTTCGGTCCCCGACGGCACGCCGGAGCGCGGCGAAGGCGTGTTCCCGATGCCGCCCGACGGGGGGTTTTCGGGCACGATCGCCGGACAGCCCCTGGCTCCGGACCAGGTGGCGGGCGGCGCCGCGCACCCGGTGGGCTGCATCGACTGCCACCACCCCGAGACCCTGGTGCTGCGCGTCACCCGCCCGGGCTTCATGCTCGGCATCGCGGCCCTCGCCGCGGGCGACGCGCCGGTGCCGCACCTCCCGAGCGTCGAGCGCTGGCGGCAGGGCGGGCGCGAGCGCCCCTACGACCCGAACCGCGACGCCTCGCGGCAGGAGATGCGGAGCTTCGCCTGCGCTCAGTGCCACGTCGAGTACTACTGCGCCACGAAGCAGACGCTGACCTTCCCCTGGGGACGCGGGCTCCGAGCTGAGGACCTCGAGCGCTTCTGGGAGGAGGAGACCTTTCCGGACGGCGCTCCGTTCTACGATTTCAAGCACGGCGAGACCGGAGCCCCGGTGTACAAGGTGCAGCACCCCGAGTTCGAGCTCTGGAGCCAGGGCATTCACGCCCGCAGCGGCGTGAGCTGCGCCGACTGCCACATGCCCTACGAGCGCCGCGGTGCGATGAAGCTCTCGAACCACGACATCGCGAGCCCACTGCGCCGCCTCAACTCGGCGTGCCAGCAGTGCCACAGCTCCGACGCGATCGAGCTCGAGGCGCGAATCGCGACCATTCAGGAGCGGACGTTGGCCGCGATGGAGCGCGCCGCCCTCGCGATGACCGACATGCTCGACGCCATCCTCCAGGCCAAGGCCGCAGGCGTCGGCGAGGACCGTCTCCAGGAGGTCTACCTCCTGCAGCGCAAGGCGATGTGGCGCCTGGACTACATCTCGAGCGAGAACTCGCGCGGTTTCCACGCCGACCAGGAGGCGATGCGGCTGCTCGCGGAGTCGATCGACTACAGCCGCCAGGCGCAGGCGGCTGCGACCCGGCTGCGGGCGCCGGCGCCGCCCTCGGTCGCCGGCCTGCCGGTGCAGCCGGTCCAGGGCGTGAGCACGGGCAAGGCCTCGACCATGTGACGGCTCGCAGCCGCACTCGACGCCGCGGCGCGCCCGGGGTGCCGACCTCAGGTGATCGTGACCGTGGCGGCATCCTGCAGGATCAGCAGCAGGTTGCCGGAGTACTTCGAGCGCGAGACGATGAACTTCGACTGCGACTGGTGCGCCTCCTCGGTGGCTTTGAGGCGGTCACCGCGGAAGCGGAGGAGGCAGGAGCCGTCGGGCTCCTTGCGGCAGGAACCGTAGAAGCCGGTGCTGAAGCTGAACTCGATCCGCTCGGGTGAGGTGCGCACGAAGTCGGCCTCGACGCCGTCGCGGTAACGGATGTGGTAGCGGTTGACCTCCTCGATCCCGAGCTCGATCGCCTGGCCCGCCTCGTAGGAGCGCTGGACGAGCCGGGGCGGGCGCTGGAGCGAGAGGCTCGGCAACCCGAGATCGTCCTCCCACTGCACCACGAAGTAGGGGGTGTACTCGATGTTCCCGGTGCGCTCCTCCCGAACGGCGACCCGGGCGGCGACAGTCGACTCGTACGGGATGCTCTCCGTGGTCTCGGTGAGGACCGCGTAGTTGGCTGCATCGCGGCTGATCTTCACCTCGTCGGCGTGCGCCCTGATGGTGAAGGTCGCGTCCTCGAAGGCGACAGTCGTCCCCTCGCACCGGACCAGCGGGAACTCGCGGAGCCCAGGTGTGCCCATGACGGCCTCCTTGTGTGTTCTTCTGAACAGACGATAATGCCCGGGGACCATGGGCGCAAGCATGTGGAGGTGACGCAAGGGCCGGGCCGAACGAAGCCGGAGTCCCTACGAGTCGTCGCCGCTGGATCCGAGCCTGAACTGCGAGCCGGCGTCGCGGGCTCCCTCGCCGGGGCGATCCGCAGTCGCCTCGCGCGGGGTCGCGGCTCAAGCGGCGTCTCAGTCGCGGGCGAGCATGTGGCGCTCGATCTCGTCCCAGTCGAGGGTGTCGAGGTCGGGGCATGGCATGCCGAGCGATGCGGCCGAGTGCACCTCGAGGCCCGCCAGGTAGGAGTCCAGCGCCTGGCGAACGATCTCGGCCCGGCTGCAGCTCAGGGTCCAGGCGGCCCTGTCCACCCGCGCCACCAGATCCTCGGGAAGTCTCGCGGTCAGCTGCGACATGGGAGCCCTCCGTCATCGCGTGTTGTAGCAGGCTGACTCGAGCACGCGGTGTGACCCGGGTCACGTCAAGCCCATTGGCGGGCGGGCTGCCTCCCGTCAGGGTCGACGGTTTCTCCGGCGCTGCTCTGGCGTCTCCTGCAGCTCCTGCCGGAGGTAGCGGAAGATGCCCCCGAGGAGAAAGAGCGCGATGATGACCACCACGGCGATCAGGAGCGCGAAGGTCGGCACGGCGGGAGGATAGCACCCGCGGGCTCGGGTCGGTGGGCGGGAGTCGGTTGCGGAGAAGCGGGAAGAGCTGCCACGGGTTCTGCCCGGGGCATGACCACGCTCGCCCCTGCTGACGGGCGCGTGTACACTTCGGAGGGCGATGAAGGAGGGTCCCATGCACGACACGAGCATCGCGCTGCTCAACACGGCGATCGCGGACGAGATCGCGGCCGTCCACCAGTACATGTACTTCCACTTCCGGCTCGACGACCTCGGCTACGCGCCGCTCGCCAACATGCTCAAGATGACCGCCATCCAGGAGATGCAGCACGCCGAGATGCTGGCTGAGCGCATCCTCTTCCTCGGCGGCGAGGTCGAGATGAAGGTCGGGCGCGAGGTGGAGAAGATCCACGAGGCTCAGGCTATGCTCGACAAGGCCAAGGCCCTGGAGCAGGAGTCGATCGAGATGTACAACAAGTTCGCGCTGCAGTGCGGGGCCAACGCGGACTCGGCCTCGAAGAAGCTCTTCGAGGACCTGGTGGCGGCGGAGGAGGGCCACTGGGACCAGTTCGACCGCCAGTCCGACTTCGTCAAGCGCTTCGGCGAGCGCTACCTGGCGCTGCAGAGCTTCCAGGCCGGACCGCCGGAGGGCGGCGCCGCGCAGTAGCGCGCCCCCGAGCCGGCTCGCGAGAGCTTCACCCGTCGCGGCTGAGAGACGCGTCGAGTCGTTCGAAGCATCTTCGGAGCGGGACCGCGTGGAGGGGGATTCCGTGGCGGACAACGAGCTCATCTCCTCGGCGCTCGGCCGCTTCCTCAAGCTCGGCGGCCTCGCCGGCCGCGTGGGGGTGTCGGTGGTCGGCAGCCAGGTCCTCGAGCTGGCGCGCTCGGGCCCCTCGCGGCAGCTGCAGCGGACCGAGAACCTTGTCCGCAACGCCGCCCGCATCGTCGAAACCCTGGGTGAGCTGAAGGGCGCTGCCATGAAGCTGGGGCAGATGCTCAGCCTGCACGAGGGCATGATGCCGCCCGAGGTGGCGGAGGTTCTGCGCGGGCTGCAGCGGTCCGCGCCGAAGGTACCGGCGGAGGTCATGGAGCTCGAGATCCGCGGCGCGCTCGAGAACTACGAGGAGCTCTTCGCCGAGCTCGACCTCGAGGCCTTCGCGGCGGCCTCGATCGGCCAGGTCCACCGCGGCCGCCTGCGCGACGGCCGCGAGGTCGCGGTCAAGATCCAGTACCCGCTGATCGAGGAGATCGTCACGGCCGACCTCAAGAACCTCAAGACCCTGGTGCGCACGCTCCTCGCGCTGATCTCCGACATCGACTTCGAGCCGATCTGGCGCGAGCTCCGCGACCGCCTCATGGAGGAGCTCGACTACCGCCACGAGGCGGCCAACATCCGCCGCATGGCCGAGCTGCACCGGGGCGTGCCGGAGATCGTCATCCCGGGTGTGGTCGACGAGGCGACGACCCGGACGGTGCTCACCCTCGAGTACGTCTGGTGCTCGCCGAGTTCGTTCTCCGCGGCCTGCTCGTGCACCGCTTCCTGCACGCCGATCCCAACCTCGCGAACTTCTCCTTCCTCGCGGACGGGCGCGTGGTCGTGTACGACTTCGGCAGCGTCAAGCACGTGCCAGAGGAGATGGCTCGGCGCTACGCCGAGCTCCTGCTGGCGACGGCCCACGGACACGGCGATCGGATCCCCGAGATCCTGACCCGCATGGGCATCTTCATGAGGGACGGCTCGCCGATGCCGGCGCCGACCATCGAGCCCTACCTGCAGCTGTTCGGCCAGGTCCTGCGCGAGGCACCGCCCTACACCTTCGGCGAGGACCCGGGGATCTACCAGCGGCTGTTCGCGATCGGCCTCAGCAACTGGGAGTACTCACGGGAGATGCAGTTCCCGGAGGACGCGATCTTCGTCAATCGCGCCCTCGGCGGCCACTTCGGCAACCTCGCCCGCCTGCGGGCGGCCGGGCCGTGGCGGGAGCTCGTGCTCCGCTACGCCGAGCCGGTGGTCGGAGGGCTGGGAAGGCCGGTCTCCGCGACGATGGGTGCTCGAGGTGCTCGAGGGACGCGCGAGGTCCTACAGCGGGGCCGTCCGGCCCAAGGAGAGTGAGACCGGCCTCCCCAGCGCTCCGCCGTTCAGTCTAGAGCCGGGATCGCCGGCGCCGCAAGGCTGCGGGACGGCGCTCACATCGGTCCGCCGCAGGCCGCTCGCTCGCGGACCAGGGTCAGGAACTGGCGGGCGATGAGCTGCATGTCCTCCAGCCGCTCCGGGTCGGGCTCGGTCGTGCTCGGGTCCCAGGTGCGGACCTCCACCCACAGCGGCTCGATGGACGCAGGCTGCTGGTCGGGGCTCCGCCTGATGTTGACGCTGATCTCGATCGGCGCGCCGTAGGTGTCCGCCTCGATGCGGGCGAGCAGGGCGCCGGCTGCCTGGTTCGAGCTGAAGACCCTCGCGCCGAGCTGCGCGAGCGCGGACTGGGACGCGATCCAGATGCGGTCGAAGCGGTCCTCGCACTGCTGGCGCAGGCTGGGCGTGGCGGTGTGCGAGGACGCACACGCGCCGAGCAGGGCGGCGAGGAGCAGGGCGGCGAGCTGACGCATGCGGGCACCTCCGGCCGGACTCTGGCCACCAGCGTACACTGTCCGCCGGGAGGTTCGCATGCCCGAGATCCGCACCCTCGATCTCGAGTTCTTCGGTGCGTCGGGAGTGATCTCGTCGTTCCTCGCACCGTTGGGCTCAGGCTTCGCGCTCTTCGACCCGGGGCCGGCGAGCGCGGTGCCGGAGCTGGAGCAGCGGGTCAACGGGGCCGGCTTCGAGCTCGCCGACCTGCGGGCCGTGTTCGCGACCCACGTCCACCTCGACCACGCCGGCGGCGCCGGCGCCCTGGCCCGCCGCACCGGCTGCACGGTCTTCGCCCATCCGGCGGGCGTGCCGCACCTGCTCGACCCCCACCGCAAGCTGCTGCCCTCGGCCGAGCGGATCTACCGCGAGATGATGGTGCCGCTGTGGGGGGTGACCGAGGCCGCGCCCGAGGGTTCCGTGCGCGCGGTCGGCGACGGCGAGGCGGTGTCTGTCGACGGCGTGACCGTCGTCGGGTGGCACACACCAGGGCACGCGCTGCACCACGTCGCGTGGCAGATCGGCGAGGCGGTCGCCACCGGAGATGTGGCCGGTGTCCGTTTCGCGCCCGCGACCCACGTCCTGCCGCCGATGCCGCCGCCCGACATCGACCTCGAGCTGTGGCGGGCGAGCCTCGCCGTGCTCCGCCGCCTCGCCCCCGCGCGCCTGCTGCTGACCCACTTCGGGGCCTTCGACGACCCGGCGCGCCACCTCGACGAGCTCGAGGAGCGCCTCCTGCGCTGGGCCGCGATCGCGCGCCGGGTCGTCGCCGCGGGCGGTGACCGGGCCGCTCTCGGCGCCGAGCTCCTCGCCCTCGACGAGCGCGAGATGGCAGCCTCCGGAGTGCCGGCCGAGGCCGTGGCCCGCTACCGGCGACTGTGCCCGATGGAGGAGAACTCGGCCGGGCTGTTCCGGTTCTGCCTGCAGCAGCAGGCCTGAGCTGCCGGGGCGCCGCTCGCGACCGGCGCGCGCGACCGGCACCGAGGATGCCCGCGAGGCTCCCCTCAGGGCCTCCGGCGGCCGGCCGGGGCGCGCGGGGCTGGCGGCAAGGGCCTGAGGTTGACCCTCCACGCGCCGCGGCCGTGGGTGAAGGCGTAGAGCCACGGCTCGCCGTGCTCATCGGCCGCGATCGTGAGCCACTCGGTGACGGCGTTGGCGAAGCCCGTGTTCTCGACCGCCCAGGTGCGCCCGCCGTTGACGGTCGTCATCACTCCGAGGTCGGTTCCGAGGTACAGGCGGTCAGGGTCGCCGGGATCGACGACGAGCGAGTGGACCGGAATGTCGGGAACTGACGCCGACCCGCGCCCGTCGAGGTCGCTCCAGCTCAG
>JALOKS010000167.1 GCA_025456385.1 Thermoanaerobaculales bacterium
CCACGAGCTGCTGTGGTTCCTCGCCGGCGAGACCAACGTCGGCGCGCTGCAGGCCAACGGCGTCACGATCTGGGACGAGTGGGCCGACGCCGACGGCGATCTCGGTCCGGTCTACGGCCACCAGTGGCGCTCGTGGCCGACCGCCGACGGCGGCTCGATCGACCAGATCGAGCGCCTGATCGAGGGCATCCGCCGCAACCCCGACTCGCGGCGCCACATCGTCTCGGCCTGGAACGTCGCCGACCTCGAGCGCATGGCCCTGCCGCCCTGCCACTGCCTGTTCCAGTTCTGGGTCGCGGGCGGCGGACTCTCCTGCCAGCTCTACCAGCGCAGCGCCGACGTCTTCCTCGGCGTGCCCTTCAACATCGCCTCCTACGCCCTGCTGACGATGATGGTGGCGCAGGTGTGCGAGCTCGAGGCCCGCGATCTCGTCCACACCTTCGGTGACGTCCACCTCTACCGCAACCACCTCGAGCAGGCCCGCACCCAGCTCGGCCGCGAGCCGCGGCCGCTGCCGAGGATGTGGATCAACCCCGAGGTGCGCTCGATCTTCGACTTCCGCTTCGAGGACTTCCGCCTCGAGGGCTACGACCCGCACCCCGCCATACGGGCGCCGATCGCGGTCTGACGATGCCGGTGGCGCTGATCGTCGCGGTGTCGGAGAACGGCGTCATCGGCCGCGCCGGCGGCCTGCCCTGGCACCTGCCGCGGGACCTCCGCCACTTCAAGCGCACCACCATGGGCCACCACCTGATCGTCGGTCGCCGCACCTGGCAGGAGGTCGGCATGCCGCTGCCGGGCCGCACCATGGTCGTGGTCACGCGCGACCCGGGCTTCCGGGCGGCGGGCGCGACCGTGGTGCACTCGCTCGATGCCGCGCTCGCGGCGGCGGGTGGCGATGACGAGCCCTTCATCGGTGGCGGCGCCCACGTCTACCGGGAGGCGCTGGAACGCGGCGTGGTGGACCGCCTGTACATCACCCGCGTCCACGCGACCGTCGAAGGCGACACCTTCTGTCCGGACCTCGACCTCGCGAGCTGGCGGCTCGTCTCCGAGGAGCACCACCCGGCGGACGAGAAGAACGAGCACGCGCTCAGCTTCCTGGTCTATGAGAGAAGGTGCGCAGACTCGACCTGACGACTCTCCGGATCGCACGAAAGAACCACAGAGTCACGGAGGTCACAGAGCGGCCCTGGGCCCACCCACATAGAGATTTTTTTGACTTGGGGTGATCCCGATTCAATGTACGAGGACCCGATTGAATGCCCTCTCTGTGATTCTCCGTGCCCTCGGTGTCTCTGTGGTTCAAACGGTCGCGCGACGCCGCCGGTGGCTCAGCTCACGCGAGTGCCGGGAGGAACCTCGGCGTCGGGCGACAGCAGGAAGGGTGCGCCGTCGACGTTGGCCGCGAGCAGCATGCCCCGCGACTCGACGCCCATCAGCTTCGCCGGCTTGAGGTTGGCGACGACCACGATCTGGCGGCCGACCAGCGCCGCCGCCTCGTAGCGCTCGCCGATCCCGGCCACCAGCTGGCGCAGCTCGGGCTCGCCGAGGTCGACCAGCAGGCGCACCAGCTTCTTCGACTTCGGCACCGGCTCGGCCTGGCGCACGGTGCCGACCACCAGCTTGGTTTCGAAGAAGCGCTCGATCGTCAGCGGCTCGGGCTGCGCGGCGGCGGCGGTTTCAGGCTTCGGTGCGTCCATGCTCGTCTCCTCGAGGTAGGCCTTGATGTCGACACGGGGGAACAGGGGCTCGACGGCGCCGATGGTGGATCCGACCTGGAGCCGCCCCCAGACGGCGGCCTCGGCGATGCGGCGCGGGCCGTCGCCGAGTCCGAGCTGGCGCCGCAGGCGGGCGGCGATCCCCGGCATGAAGGGCTCGATCAGCAGCGAGGTCACGCGCAGGCCCTCGAGTGCGACCGCGAGCGTCGCCTCGACGTCGCGGAGGCCCTCCGCGCCCTCCTTGGCGCGCGCCCACGGGCGCCGCTCCTGGATGTGGCCGTCGATGACCTTGAGCAGCTGCCAGGCCGCTTCCAGTGCGCGGTTCGGCTCGGCGGCGTCCATGTGCTGGCGGTAGGCCTCCACCGCCGCCGTCGCCGCCGCCGGCACCGGGCCCTCGCCGGAGGGCTCGGGCACCCGGCCCTCGAGGTAGCGCGCCGCCATCGACAGGGTCCGCGAGGCGGTGTTGCCGAGGGCGTTGGCGAGGTCGGCGTTGAAGCGCTCGAGGAAGGCCTCGTCGGAGAAGGAGGCGTCCTGGCCGAAGGTCATCTCGCGGGCCAGGAAGAAGCGCATGGCGTCGGCCCCGAAGCGTTCGATGAGGGCGTCCGGCCGCACCACGTTGCCGATCGACTTCGACATCTTGACGTCGTCCCGCAGCCACCAGCCGTGGCCGAAGACCTGCTGCGGCAGGGGCAGGCCGGCGGACATCAGGAAGGCCGGCCAGTAGACGCAGTGGAAGCGGAGGATGTCCTTGCCGACCAGGTGCATGCTGGCGGGCCAGAAGGTCTCGTAGGCGGCGGCGTCGGGGGAGCCGAAGCCGAGGGCCGAGATGTAGTTGGTCAGCGCGTCGAGCCAGACGTACACGACGTGCGCCTCGTCGCCCGGGAAGGGCACCCCCCAGCGCAGCGAGGTGCGCGAGATCGAGAGGTCGCGGAGGCCGCCCTCGACGAAGCTCACGACCTCGTTGAAGCGGCTGCGGGGGCGGATGCAGTCGGGGTTGGCGCGGTACCAGTCGAGCAGCCGCAGCTGGTATGCGGACAGGCGGAAGAAGTAGCTCGGCTCGGAGAGCCGCTCCACCGGCCGACCGCTCTCGAGGTCGCGCCCGTCCTTGACCTGCGAGTCCGGGATGAAGGCCTCGTCGGCCGCCAGGTACCAGCCCTCGTACTCGCCCTTGAAGATGTCGCCGGCCGCGGTGATGCGGCGGATGATCTCGGCGACGCCGCGCTGGTGGCGGGCCTCGGTGGTGCGGATGAAGTCGTCGTGGGAGATGGCGAGGGCCTGCCACAGGCCGTGGTAGCGGGCGACCACCCGGTCGGCGAGCTCGATCGGCTGCACACCCTGGTCGCGGGCCGCCTTCTCGATCTTCTGGCCGTGCTCGTCGGTGCCGGTCAGGAAGCGCACCTCGGCGCCGCGCAGGCGATGGTAGCGGGCGAAGATGTCGGCCATCACGGTCGTGTAGATGTGCCCGATGTGGGGCATGTCGTTCACGTAGTAGATGGGCGTCGTGATGTAGAAGCGCTCGCTCAAGCTGCCTCCGTGCCGCGTCGCGGACGGTGCAGGATAGCACCTGCCGATCCAGGTCTCGGCCCGCACGCGGCCGTGCGGGGCCGGGAATTGGATAAGATGGCACGACGATGAGCCGGCGCTCCGCCTTCTGGTGGCTCTACCAGCCGTACAAGTGGCTGGTGTTCGCGCCGCTGCTCGCGCTGCTGACCGGCGCCTTCGCGGTGGCGGCGGTGGCCCTCCTCGTGTTCATCAGACCGCGCGTGGTGGCGCGGCTGACGGGGGTGCCGTGGGCCCGCACCCTGGCCCGACTGATCCCGATGCGGGTGCGGGTCGAAGGCCGCGAGCACCTCGACCCGCGGCGCTCCTACGTGCTGGTCTCGAACCACCAGAGCCAGAGCGACGTCCTCGTCCTCTACGGCTGGCTCGGCGTCGACTTCAAGTGGGTGATGAAGCAGGAGCTGCGCCGGGTGCCCGGGATCGGGATCGCGTGCGATCGTCTCGGCCACATCTTCATCGACCGCTCGGACCACGCGGCCGCCGTCGCCACCCTGACCGCCGCGCGCACGAAGATCGTCGGCGGCACCTCGGTGATCTTCTTTCCCGAGGGCACGCGCAGCCGCAACGGCCAGCTGCTGCCCTTCAAGAGGGGCGCCTTCCGCATGGCCCTCGATCTCGGCCTGCCGATCCTGCCGCTGACGGTCGCCGGCACCCGCGACGTGCTGCCGGCGGGCACCGCGGACCTGCTTCCAGGCTCGGTCCGGCTCGTCATCCACCCTCCGGTGGAGGTCGCGGGCCTCGGGGGGAGCGACTGCGCGGCTCTCTGTGAGCAGGTCCGCGAGCTGATCGGCCGCGGGCTGACCGCGGGCGCCCGCTGAGCCCTCTCAGGGCTCGCCGGCGGCCTGGGTGCGGTTGACGGCGGCGCGGACCGCGGACAGCATCGCCCTGCGGGCGGGGTCGTCGAGCTGATCGGGCGGCGTCGGGGCGGCCGCCCGGCCCTGCTCCTCGGCAACCCGCTGGTGGACGAGGAGCAGCTGGTTGAGAAGCTCGGGGGCTTCCCGCGACGCCGAGGTGTAGATCATGCTGGTGTTGACGGGCGGGCAGCGGCCCTTGGCGCCGGCGGCGCGTTGCACCCGGTTGTGCAGCATCTCGTTGATGGTGCGGCGCAGGCTCTCGAGGAGGCGCAGACGGCGGGATCTGGGTTGTGTCACGGCACGTCCTTTCGCCACCAGCTCGCCCCCCTGGCTGCCAACATCGCACCCGCTCGTCGGGAGGTTCTGTGCGCGGGGTCACAAAAAAGACGCCCGGGCATAGGCCCGGGCGTCGGCGTGCGGACTGGCTTCGGGCTCAGCCCTTGGCGTCGGCCGCCGGTGCGGCCTCGGCGGCGGCGGTGGTGTCCGCGGCGCCGGCCGCGCCCTTGTCGCAGCCGGCCTTCGCAGCGTCAGCGGTGGCGCAGCTCGCGCCCGCGGTCTTGGTCACGCTGTCGTAGGCCTCCTGCGCGGTCTTGGTGCAGCCGGTCGTCGCGTAGCTCTGATCGTAGGCGGCCTTGGCCACGGCGTGGGTCGCCGCTTCGGTCGCCGACTTCTCGCACTTCGTGTCGGCATACACCGCGTCGTACGCGGCCTTCTGCGCGGACGTGGTGCAGCCGCCCGCGGCGTAGCTCGCGGCGTAGCTGGACTCCGCCAGGGCGTGGCGGTAGGCGGTCTGCGCGGTCTTCTCACATCCGCTCTCGGCCAAGGCCTTGGCGTAGGCCGCCTTGGCGGCGGAGGTCGGGCAGGCCGCAGCCGCGGTGCTCGCCTGCTTCACGGCCGCCTTGTCGCACGAGGCGCCGTCGTTGGAGGCCTGCTGGGCGGCGGTCTTGGCGCACGAGGCGCCGTCGTTCGCCGCCGTCTGCGCGGCGCCCTTGGCGCACGCGGCGCCGTCGTTGGCGGCCTGCTTGGCCGCGCCCTTGTCGCAAGCCGCCGCCGGGTTGGCGAGCAGCGCGGCGCAGGCCAGCACTCCGAGAACCATCAGCGTCTTCCTCATCTCCGCACTCCTTTCGGTTGGACCCTCTGATGGTATCAGAGAGTGATTCACGGTCTCATCCGTAATATACACGATCTCACCGCCGCACGTGTCAAGCTCCTGTCAAATGTCACGGGTCGCCCTCAGGGACTGCCGGCCCCCTGCCCGGCGGCGGCGAGGCGCAGGCGCAGCCCCGCCAGGTACCGGCGGCCGGGGGCCGGGTAGCCGAGGACCTCCTCGTAGTCCTCATCGCCGAGGTTGCGCACCCGGGCCGTCACTTCCAGCCCGCGCCCGAGGTCCCAGGCCAACGCGAGGTCGGCGGTGAGGAAGCCGCCGGCCCGGGCGCGCTCGAAGCTCGTCGGGTCGACGTCGTCGCGCGCGCCGACGTAGCGGAGGCTGAGGTCGCCCGCGAGGCGGTCCGTCACGGGGCCCCGCAGGGTCCACGAGCCGCTCCACGACGGGCGCCGGAGCAGCGGCATCCCGGCCTCGTCCTCGGTGTCGAGAAAGGTCACCTGCAGGAACGAGGACCCGCGGCGGCCGACCCCCTGCTCCCACGACAGCTCGACTCCGCGGATCGTCGCCGCTCCGCGGTTGAGGTTGGTGAAGCTCGCGAAGTCGAACTCGATGAGGTTGTCGAGCCCGGTCGCGAAGACGGTCGCGCGCCACAGCGACGTCCTGCCGCTGGAGATCGCGAGGCCGAGGTCGGTCGAGGAGGAGGTCTCCGGCGCGAGCTCCGGGTTGCCCGAGAACGGGTAGTACAGCTCGCCCAGCGAAGGAGGCCGGTAGGCCTTGCCGTGGCCGAGCCGCAGCTCGAGCGCGTCGCCTGGACGCCAGGCGAGGTCGGCGCGCGGCGAGAGCTCGGAGCCCCAGGGCTCGGCGTCGTCCCACCACACGTCCTGCGCGAAGACGCTGCGGACCGCGGTCGCCTCGGCCTCGAGGTTGGTCCCGAAGTTCGAGACGTCGGTGACCTCGTCCCGCCGCCACTCGGCGCCCCAGCTCAGCTCGTGGGAGCCCGCACGATGGGTGCTGGCGAGCCGGGTCTGGATCGACTCGGTGTCGGTCTCCGAAATGCTGAACGGGGGCTCGCTCAGATCCGAAAAATCGAAGCTGCCGGCGCGGTGCGACGCCACCAGCTCGAGGCGCCATGAATCGCTGAGCCACAGGCTCATGGGCAGGGCGAGAAGGAGCTGCCCGCCCTCTTGCCGTCGCTCCGGCGTGGGAATCCCGGGGCTCGCGAAGGGGATCCCGGTTTCGGTCTCCAGGTCCTGGACCAGCACGCCGACGCGGCTGCCGCGGTCGCCGAAGCTCCAGCCCGCGGACGCGAGCAGCTGCCGGTTCGAGAAGTCGCCGTTGTCGAGGCTGCCGTCGCCCGCGAGGTCGAAGCCGGAGACGTCGAGGTCGAAGGCGCCTGCGGCCCAGCCGACCCCCGCCTCGAGCCGGCTCCAGCCGTCGCTTCCGGCTTCCCCCACTGCGCGGAGCTCGAGGCCCGTCCGGGCCCGCCTCGAGATCAGATTGACCACGCCGCCGACCGCGTCCGCCCCCCACAGGGCCGAGTACGGGCCGCGCACCGACTCGATGCGCTCGAGGCCGGAAGCGCTGAGCTGGCTCCAGTCGAAGCCGCCGAAAAACGGGGAGTTGAGGCGCACCCCGTCGAGCATGACCAGGGTCTGGGTCGAGCTCGTGCCGCGCGTGAAGACCGAGGTCTGCTTGCCCTCGTCACCGCTGCCGGCCACCGTCAGCCCGGGCACCCGGCGCAGCATCTCGGCGACCGTCGCCGCCTGGGCGTCGTCGAGCTCCTCGCGGCTGATGACGGTGACCGAGGTCGGCGCCTCGTCGGCGTCGGTGGCGACGCCGGTCGCGGTGACCGTCACCTCGCCGCTGAACGACCTGGCGGGCTGGCCGGGCGGCGGGGGTTGATCCTGCGCCCGCGGCGCCGCGGCGCCGCCGAGGATCGCGACCACGAGGAGGGCGGCGATGGCAGGGGGGCGACTGCGGTGCGACATGAAACCTCCCGTTTCGTCCCCAGAACGGCAGGTCTCCTGGCTCCCGGATCGACCGAGCTCGCTCGCCTTCCCAGCCGATCGACCCCTGCGGATCGCGGCGGCCAGTGGCCGGACTGCGCCGTGGCGGGCGCGCCCATGAACGGCTCGTCCCCGGTGACAGTGGCGGGGGCCGCGCCGGACTCGCACCGGCTTCCCTCGAGCACCTTCCGGTGACCGCTCTGCGGTCCCGACGCTACGCCCGCCGCCCTCCCGCGTCAACTGCGACGGTGGCCCGCGCCGCGCC
>JALOKS010000168.1 GCA_025456385.1 Thermoanaerobaculales bacterium
TGCGGTACGCCCTCACGTCCCACTCCCGGTGGGCCGAGCGGTCGGTCGCGCTGATGCTGGAGGCCGAGGCGGCCTCGCCGGCGAGAGCCCGGCTCTCGGTCCGCAGGTCGACCTTCATCAGGCGCGGGGCGAGGCTCGACAGGAACCACACCACGAGGCTGGTGCCGACCAGGTAGCTGACCGCGTAGGCGACCGGGATGTTGTTCAGCAGGGCGGTCTTCTCGGCCGCCGCCAGGGGGAGCTCGCTGATCGTGTTACCGGCAGTGCCGATGACGGTCGACTCGGTGAAGGCGCCGGCCATCAATCCGGCCGCGGTGCCGGCGTCGTAACCCATCAGCCGGCTGACCGCGACCGTCATCCCCAGGCTGGTCAGGGCCAGAACCAGAGTCACCAGGACCTGGGGCACAGCGTTCCGCCCCAGGCCCCGGATGAACTGTGGGCCCACCTTGTAGCCGGTGGCGAAGAGGAACAGGTTGAAGAATACGATCTTGACGACTGGGTCGACCTCGATGACGAGCTGGCCCACCAGAACCCCCGCGAACAGGGTGCCGACGACGTTGCCGAGCTTGAAGCTGCCGACGCGGAGGCGTCCGATCACGAAGCCCAGAGCCAGGGTCAGGAAGACAGCGAGCTCGGGGTGCTCGCGCAGCGTGGCGACGAACCAGTCCATAGGGTTCTCCCCTCTCGAGGCGCCGGTCCGAACCTCAGTACTCGTTGAACACGCGCTGGATCTCGGCTGGCGATTGGGTCTTGAGCAGGGCCAAACGGAGCAGGACCCGGGCCTTCTGTGGGTTGAGCTCGAGCGAGGCCACGAAGCCCAGGGCGTCGTCGTTGACCTCGATGTTGCGGCGCACGATGCCGCTGCCCACCCGGGTGCTGCGGACCACGACGACCCCTTTCGCCGCCGCGGCGGCGAGCGCGTCGACCATCGGCTTGGTCGCGTTGCCGTCGCCGACCCCGGCGAGGACGATCCCCTTGGCACCGGCCGCAACCGCCGCCTTGACCATCATCCCGTCCGCGTTCTCGTGGGCGTAGACGATGTCGACGCGCGGCAGCGCCTCGACGCCGTCGATGGAGAACTCGCTCGCCGTGGTGTGGCGGGTGGTCGGCCGCCAGAAGTACCAGGCCTTGCCGTAGTAGGCCTCACCGAGCTGGCCGCGGTTCGGCGAGATGAAGGTCTGCAGGTCGGTGGTGTTGGTCTTCTGGATCTCGCGCGCCGCGAACAGGTCGTCGTTCGAGACCACCAGGACCCCGAGGCCGCTGGCGCCCGGGTCGGCGGCGACGGCGACCGCGTTGTAGAGGTTGAGCGGGCCGTCGGCGCTGGTCGAGGTCGCGGGCCGCATCGACCCCACGAGCACCACCGGCTTGTCGCTCCTGATGACGAGGTTGAGGAAGTACGCGGTCTCCTCCAGGGTGTCGGTGCCGTGGGTGACGACGATGCCGTCGACCTCCGGCGTTGCCAGGAGCTGGTTCGCGCGCCTGGCGAGCTTGAGCCAGACCTCGTCGTTCATGTCCTGGCTGCCGATCGAGGCGATCTGCTCGCCGGTGAAGCGGGCGAGCTTGTCCATGCCGGGCGCGGCGGCGATCAGGGAGTCGATCGAGAGGCTGCCGGACTTGTAGCCGGGGTCGCCCTCGGTGGGCTGGGCGCCGGCGATGGTGCCGCCGGTGGCGAGGATGACGATGTTCGGCAGCTCGCCGGCGGCGGCGAGGCCCGCCGTCATGACGGCGAGCGTGAGGACGGCGATCTTCAGACGTGAGGTGGTGTACATGGCTCTTCTTCTCCCTTCCCTCAGTCGGACTGCTTTTCGTACACGGCCGGGTCGAGCCCGGTCAGCTTCTCGGGGTCGAGGAGGTCGGCGATCTGCGCTTCGGTCAGTACCTTCTTCTCGCGGACGAGCTCGAGCAGGCCCTTGCCGGTCGCGTAGGCCTCGGCCGCGAGCTCTGTCGCCTTTTCGTAGCCGATGACCGGGTTGAGCGCGGTGACGATTCCGACCGTTTCCTCGAGGTTTCGGGCGAGCACGCCCTGGTTGACGGTGATGCCGTCGATGCACTTCGTCCGGAAGGTCCGGATGGTGCGGAACAGGAGGCTCTGCGACTCCATGACGGCGAGGCCGGCGAGCGGCTCGTAGGCGTTGAGCTGGAGCTGGCCGGTCTTGGCCGCGAGGACGACGGCGAGGTCGTTGCCCATCACGCGGAAGGCGACCAGGTTCATGAGCTCGGGCATCACCGGGTTGACCTTGCCGGGCATGATCGAGGAGCCGGGCTGCATCGCGGGTAGGTTGAGCTCCGCGAGGCCGGCCCGCGGACCCGAGCCGAGCAGGATGAGGTCACTCGCGATCTTCGAAAGAGTGACGGCGAGACCCTTGAGGGCGCCCGAGTAGACGACGAAGCCCTGCAGGCTCCAGGTGGCGGTGATCATGTCGCCCGCCGGAACGATCGGCTTGCCGGTCAGCTCGGCGAGGTGGACCGCGACCCGCTCGGAGTACCCCTTGGGCGCGTTGAGTCCGGTGCCGATCGCGGTGCCGCCCATGTTGATCTGGTAGAGCGATCTCTCGGACAGGCGCAGCACGGCGATCTCGGCCTCGAGCGCCGCCGCGAAGGAGTGCAGCTCCTGGCCAACCGTCATGGGCACCGCGTCCTGCATCTCGGTGCGGCCCATCTTGACGACCATCAGGTACTCGTTGCCCTTGGCGCGGAAGGCGTCGGCGAGCGCCTGCACCTCGGCGATCAGCTTGTCGTTGCGCAGCAGGTAGGCGACCTTGAGGGAGGTCGGGTAGGAGTCGTTGGTCGACTGCGACATGTTGAGGTGGTCGTGCGGATCGAGAAACTGATAGTCGCCCTTCGCGTGCCCCATCAGCTCCAGGCCGACGTTCGCCAGCACCTCGTTGATGTTCATATTGGTCGAGGTCCCGGCCCCGCCCTGGTACCAGTCGACTTGGAACTGGTCGCGGTGCTTGCCGGCGATCACCTCTCTTGCGGCGGCCTCGATGGCGTCCCGCTGCGCAGCCGGGAGTGCGCCGACGTCGAAATTGGCGCGGGCGGCCGCGATCTTCACCAGCGCCAGGGCCTCGATGAACTCCGGGTAGTGGTTGATGGCGACGCCGGAGATCTGGAAGTTCTCGAGGGCGCGCGCGGTCTGCACGCCGTAGTAGGCGTCAGCGGGTATCTCCTTATCACCCAACAGGTCCCTCTCGACGCGGAAAGCCTGCTGGCCGGCGGCGCTCGATGCGAGCAGCAGCGCCACGACGAGGCCGGTGAACGGTGCGATCGAGCTGCGCTGTCTCATCTTCGTCTCCTCTCGGTCATTCGAAGGTCCGTTGGTCACGCGAGCAGCCACCGCGCGAGCAGCATCGCGATGACGGTGGTGCTGACGGTGGAAACCAGCCCAGGCAGCATGAAGCTGTGGTTGAGCAGGTACTTGCCGACCTTGGTCGTGCCGGTCTGGTCGAAGGACACGGCGGCGAGCACGGTGCCGTAGGTCGGCAGGAAGAAGAGGCCGTTGACCGCCGCGTAGGCGCCGACCAGGAGCGGCGCGGAGAGCCCGAGCGCCAACCCGACCGGGACCAGGGTGACGACCGTCGCCGCCTGCGAGAACAGCACGACCGAGAGCGCGAACATCCCGAGCGCGAACACCCAGGGCTGCGCCTGGATCGCGGACGAGATGCCGCCGACGATCGCCTGTTGGTTGCCCTCGAAGAACGAGGAGCCGAGCCACGACACGCCGAGGATCGAGATCAGGGCGACCAGGCCGCCCTTCATGATGCTGCCCTTGACGGCCGCTTCGGGGCTCGCCTTGAAGAACACCATGATCAGACCGGCGGCGGCGAGCATGATGATCATGATCGCCCGCCCCATCTCGACCTGACCGGTCTCGGTGATGCCCTCGACGATGGTCTCGTACTGAGGCCGCGCGTCGGGAAACACGCCGATGCCGACCACCAGCGCGATCGCCGCCAGGAACACCAGGCAGGAACCGATCGCCCGGCGGCGGGCGATGCCTTCGAGGGCCTGCTGCGCGGCGACATCGGCGATCTTCCCGTCCGCGACGCGGCGCAGGTACTCGGGGTCCTCCTCGAGCTCCTTGCCGCGCCAGGCCACCGCGAGCGTGCCGAGCACGGTACCGGCCAGCGTCGCCGGCACGATGACGAGCAGGATCTGCGGCAGGCCGACGTCGATGCCGGCAAGGAGTCCGACCAACGCCACCGTCGCCGCTCCGATCGGCGAGGCGACGATACCGTTCATCGACGCGATGACACTCGCCGACAGCGGCCGCTCGGGCCTGACGCCGGCCTTGCGGGAGACCTCGGCGATCACCGGCAGCAGGGCGTAGACCACGTGCTGGGTGCCCGAGACAAGGACCAGGACATAGGTGACGAGCGGGGCGAGGACGGTGACCTGGCGGGGGCGGCCGGCAAGGATCCTCCCGGCGACCCCGATCAGGAGGTCGAGGCCGCCCGCCGCCTGCATCGCGGCGAGGGCGGTGATCACGGCGATGATCATCCCCAGCACCGTGCCCGGCGGGCCGCCGGGTGGCATCCGGAAGACGAAAACGTAGATCACGAGCCCGATTCCGGAGATGGTGCCGAGGCCGATGCCGCCCAACCGGGCGCCGACCACGATGCAGGCGAGCAGCAGTGCGAGCTCGAGCCACAGTGTCATGATTCGACCTCCGTCATACCCGCTCCCGCCCCTGCCGCTCGGGCTCGAAGGCCCGGGCGCAAGCGCTCATCCCGGGTCCGCCGAAAGTGGGCTGCGGCTGGTCGGCCCCCTCACCCCATCCCTCGTTGCTGGCACCCGTCAAAGGAAAGGGCACCCGCCTGGCGGTGCCCCTTCCCGGCTCTGGATAACCCGCGCAGTCAAAGGGCGTCAGTCGCGACTCACTCGCCCAGATTGGGCCCGTACAGGCCGACGCCCAGCTTGCCCGCAATGTAACTGATGGCGCGCATCGCTCGGACGCTGTTACCGGCTTCGTTGAGCCGCGGCGAGAAGGCCACGATCGCGAACTTGCCCGGCACCACCGAGACGATGCCGCCGCCGACGCCCGTTTTCGACGGCAGGCCGGCGCTGTACATCCACTCGCCGGACTCGTCGTAGAAGCCCGCCGTGGCCATGATGGCCAGCAGCTCGGGCACGTGCTCCGCCGGCATCACCCGGCGGCCGGTCAGCGGGTTGACGCCGCCGTTGGCCAGAGTCGCGCCCATCACGGCGAGGTCGCGGGTGTTGATGCCGACGGAGCACTGGCGGGTGTACACCCGCAGCGCTTCCTCGGGATCGCTGTAGAGCCGCCCGTAGTTGTAGAGCAGGTTGGCGATACCGCGATTGCCCCAGCAGGTCTCGTACTCGGACGTGTAGACGTCCTCGAGCACCGGCAGCGTGCCGCCCGCGAAGCCCTCCAGGTTCTCGTGCACGAGCTTCCAGCGCTCGTCCTCGGAGCCCGCCTGGACCAGGCTGACGGCCGCGATGGCGCCGGCGTTGACCAGCGGGTTCACCGAGCGTTCAGGGTAGATTTCCAGCGCCATCTTCGAGTTGAAGGGCAAGCCGGTGGGCTCCACGCCGATCTTCTCGCGCAGCACCTTGGGCCCCTGCTGGGTCATCACCAGGGCCGCGGTAAAGGGCTTGGACACGGACTGGATCGAGAAGCGGTACTCCTGCTCGCCGGCCGCGAAGATCTTGCCGTCGCGGGTGGCGATGGCGACTCCGAACAGCTCGCTGGGCACCGTGTCGAGGATCGGAATGTAGTTGGCGTTGGCGCCTTCCTTGACATCCTTGAAAAGGTTGTAGGCCTCGTCCACGAGGCGCTGAAAATCCTCCGCCGTGGGCTCCGCAGCAGACTGCGCCGACGAGATCACCGGCAGCAGAGCGAGCCCGACGACGGCGAGGCCGATCAGCCACGCTTCGGCGCTACGAAAACGATTTTTGACGCTCATGAGTTGCCTCCCATGCTGTGCGAGAAGGTGTACTTGAATGAGAACTGGACCTTGAAGTCGTCGACGGACCACCCGTCGTTGAAGTTCTCGCGGTAGCCGTACTGCAGCTCGCCGCCGATCATCACGTTCGGCACCGGGTAGTGGAGC